>JAJYRT010000160.1 GCA_021793945.1 Thermoplasmata archaeon | reverse complement strand
TATACCAAAAAGCGAGATCCCGGTTAATTCTACTGATGTTCTTGATGTCCTTTGGCATAATGCATCCGTGAGCCAGGACAACCCCGTTGAATATAGTTCGAAAAACCACGTGTACAGCGTTGCATTTGGCTATGCAGAAGTTAAAATGCCTGATGGCAACGTCGGTGTCTTTACCGAAATTCCAGGAATGTCCCAGAGAAAGGACGTCATAAGCATGACATTCAACGTCTCAGGATTGGCAGATAATCGGGAAACGGAACTTCAGTTTTTCAAGAATAATATCACCGTTACTCCAGAAAGAGAGTATAGGCACATTCTCGATTTCCAGTGGGCTGTCCTTAATAAGGGGAATGTCTAGATTACTATCTTACTGAACCGGAGCGAACCCCTTCACGACCAGGCTGGCATGCCTGTTTTCTCTCACACTCACCGTTTGTCGCCCACGATCTATTGCCCTGTAAACAGCCGGTTCCATGGCAATATATGTGCCGCCTGCTTGGAATATAATTAATTCTGGATTCAGGCTGTCTTCCAATGTAGCATGGACAGTCATGATAATTTGGCACATAGCATCGGTACAGGGTCCAGTCTCGGTAATGAGTTTCAGAATGATGAATTTCTTTCCAACTCTAGCCAGCAGATTGTCGCCAATTAAAACTGATCCCTTGCCAACCCGTATTTCCATCTCTTCATGTGCTCCCGGAAACTGGAGTCAGAGCGCCAGCTTTCCTTATATTTTTCAGGATCTTCTCCGTTCTGCCTTTCATGAGGATTGAATTGGCCACGACAGTGGTGGAGCTGAAACCCATGGCGAGCGCAGCGAGCATGGGAAGAACTGAATAAACCGCCAGCCCGAAGGCCGGCACCAGAATTCCCGCCGCAACAGGTATCAGTGCCGAGTTGTATCCTAATGCCCAGAAAATGTTCTGCCTTATCTTTGAGACTGTTTTTCCTGCTATTACTATGGCCTTCGGGATGCTGTTAAGATCATTACTGAGTATTATCAGGTCACCGCTATCTCTGGCTATCTCCGACCCAGATCCCATTGCAATCCCGACATCCGCACTCTCCAGGGCAACGGTATCATTGATCCCATCACCCACAAAAATGACGTAATCACCCTTTTCCTGATATTCCTTGACGATCTCAGCCTTCTTTCCAGGAAATACGCCAGAGTGAAAGTCATTCAGCCCCAGCCTTTGGGCAATCTCCCTTACAGCTCCCTCTGAATCGCCTGATAACACGGATACTGAAAGACCCATGGATTGCAGCTGGTTGATTGCTTCTTTCGCACTGTCTCTTAAGGGATATTCCAGCCTGATTGAACCCATAGTTACACCATTGACCAGGATGTCCACCGCGGACCCGGATTGCTGAATTGACCTTGCCACGCCTATTTTCTTCCCATCCACTATACCCTCTATTCCTGTTCCCGGGGTTTCCTTGATTTCGGTGCATTTTTTCAGGCTCAAATTCCTGCGTTTAGCCTCATTGGTTATTGCTCTCGCAACAGGATGATTAGAGTTCATTTCCAGGGCTGCACCCAGCGCAAGCAGATCACTTTCCTTCATGCTCCCGATGACCGTTGTGGATGATATTTCAGGATCCGAACTTGTTAATGTGCCGGTTTTGTCAAATACAACTCTTGTTGCTTTTGCCAGTCTGTCCATGGACCCTGCATTCTTTACCACGATCCCATTTTCTGATGATATGCTGGACGAAATCAGCATGGTTATGGGTCCAGCGAGACCGATCGCGCACGGGCAGGCGATCACGACAACCGATACAAAGGAGAGTACAGCTATTTCCACGGAATACGGGCTGCCTGCGTAACTCAGGAATATCAGCCAGAAAATAGCCGAGGCCACTGCTACGGTCAGAACAATGGGTATAAAGATGGCAGAGAATCTGTCAGCGATTTTCTGCACATTAGCTCTTCCGGTGGATGCTCTACGTATCAGGTCATATATCTGGCCAACCGTAGTATTCTTTCCGGTCTTGGATACCTCCATTCTCACAGAACCGTTAAGATTTGAAGTCCCCGAAAAAACCGCATCACCAACCCTCTTTACCACAGGCTCCTGCTCTCCGGTCAGTATTGACTGATCGACTTCAGTCACACCCTCATAGATCTTCCCGTCACAAGGAAACATTTCGCCTGGCTTTACAAGAATCCTGTCTCCTGCGGAAATTTCACTGGTTTTTCTATCCTCTACATCTCCCGTATCGGTTATAAAATGGCTTGTAGCGGGGATCATGTCCACCAGTCTGGAAGCCGAGCTGTTTGCCCTCTTCTTCGTGCTGTTCTCCACGTAGTTTCCCGTCAGAATGAGCGTGATTATGAAAGCGGAAGCGTCGAAATAAATGCCGGCTGAGATTATAGCCTCAGGGAAAATAGTGATGAACAGCGAGAAGACAAATGCGGTGACAGTTCCGATGGTTATCAGGAGATCCATGTTCCCCGATCTCGATTTTATGGCCATGAAAGCTCCCTGGTAGAAAGCGTATCCTGAATAGAACTGGACAGGAAGAGCCAGTAACAGAAGAACGTAATCTCTGTACGCAAACTGAAAGAAATATGTTATGAGCAGGATGGGGATGGAAAATGTCCAGGCAACTGCTAACCTGTATCGCAGACTCTTCTCCTTTTCATTCGGGGAAGTGTATTCCTGCATGCAAGATTTTGAGCAGAAATAGATTTTCTCCCCATCAACTACCGCGAAGATGCTGCTGCTCCCGGGTACGTACATGCCGCATACCGGATCTGTGGGCATTGAGAATTACCTGGTGTACTTAATCGGATTCTGGTCAAATGTCTGCTTGCAATGTTCGCAACAGAAATAGTATGTCTTTCCCGTATAATTGCTGGTAAAACTCGTATCCGTAACCTTCATCCCACACACAGGATCTATATTTTTTGCCATGTTTGTAGATTACAGGCAACTATTAAAGACGATTCTTTGCAAAGTGTAAAATATAGTGGTATGATGATTACAATATGATCAATGACAGGACAGAAATAGACCAGAGGTTGATCTTCATACTCAAGAGTAATTCCAGGATGTCGCTTTCCGACATTGCAAGGGAACTCGGAATAAGCAGGATCACAGCAAAGCGCAGGATTGATGAGCTTGTAGACTCCGGCGTGATCTCCGGATTCACATTGAAATTATCCATAGAGGATGAAAACCTTGCGATGGTACACTTTGGAAAGGATGTGAAACTGCCTTTTGATCTACTCCTGGAGGACTATGAACTCATGGACGGAAGCCACATGTCCGTTCTGCATTATGAAGACATCCCCAAGATTGGCGATATTGAGATAAGAGACCTGAAAATTGTCAAGAGGAGGAAATTTTTCGATACCAACATCAGGCTTTCACACGTTCACTGCGATTACTGTGGCAAGCTGATCACAGACTCGCCCATCCGGGTGAAGCTGAACAATCATATATACTATGCCTGCTGCACAAACTGCGAAGGGAGTATCAGGAAAGGGATATCCAGGCTTGAGTACGCAAAGATTGAAAAGCGGTAATTGCGCGCGAGCGAGGATTTAGATACTATAAATGTATTGATAAATAATTGGAAACCACGTGCGATGCATGCAGCGGAAATGGAAAGATCAGGGACAGTTCTGGACACCTTGACATATGCCCCAAATGCCTTGGCCTTGGGACAATAAAGGTCGAGGAAACAGAAGAACAGAAGAGAGAGTTTGCCAAGCGGCTGAAGACAAGGAGACCGTTGGTTACGGCCACATACATACTAGTCATTGCAATGCTTCTCTACTACCTGATTTTCATACTTAGCGATTTTACATATCACTTTTCCCTCACGGTGTTCATAATCATCCTCATTGTGGGACATTCAGTTTCTGTCGGAGGATATATCCTGTATGTGCTCTGGATTTCTTTCCGCGGGAGTGGAAAGAACCTTTCCATTTAGTTGACGCTTCAAATG
>JAJYRT010000159.1 GCA_021793945.1 Thermoplasmata archaeon | reverse complement strand
GATCGACAGGACACATGATATTCCAGAGGAGGAAAGACCGTATTGAGACCTCGGGGTTCTGCAAGGGGCTGCTTCACAACCTGATGCTTGTGAACGGATAGGGGAGACACTTATGTCCCAGAATGGCTGGAGTCAAAGGAAACTCCATGTGGAAGTGTACTTCGGGATGATACTCGCGCATTTAGTCTGAATACTGAAGGTTTCTGATCACCTTCTCGAAAGTGATGACTTTCCCGCAAGAATAAACCCTGACCGTATTTCCAATGTGATTGTATCCTTTTCAAACTGTACTTCACTGTTCCGCCAGTGAAGTTCCAGAACGGTCCAATCACACTATCATATGAATGATGAAGAGGGGACGATAACAAACGGGGTTTAACATCATGCAATTCTAATCACATTGCGCAGTAATGCTTTATAACTCAACGATCAATATGCTACCATGAGTAAGGTATTGTTTCTTCTCATATCCGGAAAGGAAGCCCCAGAAAAGGCAAACATGGCGATAATAACTGCATCCAGGCAGGTAAAGGCTGGAAGATATGAAGATGCTAAAGTACTGCTCTACGGGCCAATGGAGGAATACGTGGCGAACCTGCATGGAGAATATGCGGAAGCATTCATGGAGCTTGTGAACTCAAAGGCCATAGACTCTGCGTGTGTGGCCATCGCCAAAAGGTACAATGTTGATCAGAAGTTGACACAGATTGGGATACAGCTCTCACCATTTGGTGAGCGCCTGGCAAAATACGTGAATGAAGGGTACCAGGTAATTTCCTTCTGATGCACATTAAATGAACAGGCTAGGCTTTACTTCATCATCCTTTGTCCAGAGCCTGGTGATCATCCTTTCAACCACATTCGCGGTGAGGGCCAGTAACAATATGCTGGTCACCTCGGTTCCGCTTCTTGCACACTATCATCTTGGTCTCTCCCAGACATACATAGGCGTTCTCAGTGCCTTGACTTCAGCGTTCACGTTTCTTGCAACTGCACTTATCAACATAAGACTGGGATCAAGGGCGAGGAGGAGCGCATACATAATTTCAAATGTTGCCTATGCCGCAGTCCTCATCGCCTTCGCGTACTCCAATTTATTGACCGTGTGGATACTTTCTGCAGCGGCCGGATTTCTGCTTGGAATGATCATGCCCAACATCATAACCTCTGCCTCACTGTTCCCTGATCCAGTTACCCGTGACAGGGTGCTCACCCTCTACACCATTTTTCTCAGTTTTAGCCTGATCATGGGTCCTGCAATTGAGGCATATCTTCTGCTCTTTATCGGGCTAAGGGAGATCTTTCTCTTCTTTTCGTTATTCGCTGTGATATCGGTAATGCTATCCCCTTTCCTTGCATTCCCGGAGGAGAGGAAAAACAGGAGCAGGATTCCGCTGATTTCCAGCTTTGGTTTCAGGACTGCCCTTTACAATATAATGGCCTACAATGTTCCATTCGCAATCCTCATTGCCTTCGCTGGAATATATGAGAGACAGAGCTTTGGGATCAGCCTCTCCATGGTAACTGCCCTCTTCTCGATCTTTTTCACTTCTTCACTCGCATCAAGGATATTCCTTTCAATCAGGGTAAAGGGCGTACTCAGAAGGAGAATGTACGCCACGATGATACTTTCGGTATTTGGGATCGCAATGATCCTGATCTCCTGGAATGTGTGGGTTTTTGCAATCGCACTTGCAATACTGGGTATACCGCATGGACTGGCTTATCCACTATCTGTCCTGTCTATTTCCAGGTCTTTCAAACCTGAGGAAAGAAATGTCGCAAACAGCGCCTTCTTTTCCATCCTCATGCTGATCGGAATCTTCGTACCGCTGGCGAGCGGGTATTTTATCGATCTGTTTGGGTTCAAACTGGTAATGCTTGGGATTGTTTTCATAATTGTTCTTCTCATGCTCCTTACCTGGAGAACTTTCATTGAGTGGGGCAGAACAAATAATGCAGATTTTCAGCACTGACCGTGGAATTATGGTATTATGCACCCTTTTTTGTCATATATGCAAAATGAGACATGATTTGTCATTTGACTCTTGTTTCCTGATCTCCCTGCTTTTACCACCACGATACCTTTTCAAGTGCATCAAGGATGTCTTTCTGCTTTCTTGTCCTCTCCAGTTCGCTCATACTGCCATTTGCATCTTCCACAACATGCAGCTTCTCCAGTTCCAGCAGCATTTTCTCCAGCGAGTATCTTTTCATAAGGCCTGATGAGATCATTCCCCTCATGAGCGCCGTCCTTATTATGAGCGATATGAAGAATATGAACAGCATCCCCCTAATGGTTGATTCTTTCCTGACCCTCATGGGGAATATATCCATATCCGTTTTCAGCATGCGGAATGCCTTCTCAATGCTGTCCCTGTTGCGGTATAAGGAGAGGCATTCAAGCGATGTGTATTCACCATTGTAAACGAGCAGGAATCTTCCCATCCTGTTCTCAGCAGCGGAGATGGCGTTGTTCCTTGCCCTTGTTTTGATTCTGCCATCCTCAATCCTCCATGTGAAGTATTTCCCGTAATGAGAAGCAATGGATTCTATCGTTTCTCTTATGCCTGGCCTGATCTGTAATTTTTCAATTGCGGATCTCTTCTCCGATAGTTTCCTGTGGAAATCAGAAAGTTCGTCAGCTTCTCTTTTCCTGTCATGATAGAAGTATCCCTTAAGGTGAAGATCATCCATGGTGAACGATGCCTGTTTGCAGAATATGGGCTCATTCTGATACATGATAACATTGTCTGCACGATCCACAGTCCTGGAGGCGGAGGAGAAGACATTCTTCACAGCTTTGGGGACGAGGGATGCTGCTATTATGTAAGAATCATCCTTCAGCAACCTGAGATTCTCATGTGAGAAGAATCCCCTGTCGAGCACGATCTCGATCTTCGGAATAAGTTTCCTGATGCCCTCAACGGTACTTTTCAGGGTGACAACGTCTGGAATGCTACCGCCGTATATCTCAAAGAACAGCGGGATGTTTCTGGTTCTCTCCATGACCATGCCAAGATTTATCTGCTCAAGTTCAGGGTGATCTTTGGCATGGCCGTATTCCAGTATCTCTGCTGACCCGTATGATGGCAATGATGTGATATCATACAGCAGTGAATTTCCTGGTTTGATCCTTCTGATCAGATCAGAGGAGAACTGCCTGTAGAGATCCGATGAACCTATCCTGTCAAGGAGTTCTGATATCCGCTGCGATTTCAGATCAACACCCAGTTTACGGGAAAGCGATGTGCCCTCGAACCATGTGTCGATGGATGCCAGTGGCAGCGGGCGGACAATCTTTGATACTGCAATGGCAACGATCTCCCTTGATTCAGTTTCAGTGAGATGCTTCTTCAGCATCTCTTCAATGCCCATGTCATCGATAATCTTCATTATTGGAATGAAGGGGCCATGTATCAGGCTCCTCCTTGGAAGAACGCTCCTGATCTTTCTTATCCCGCCATCATCCTTTCTGCCCACATACCTGTAGTGGTAGCTTGTGTTCCGTATTCTTGGATTGTAGTACGGTATACGCTCATACACGTATGTTTTCCCTTTCACAACCTTCTCGATTGTCTGTTTCCTCGATGTAATGGTGGGAAATACCACCATTATAAATAAGCTTTTTCTTTATTCATGAGCCAATAGATTATGGATAAATCAGAAATTAATGGTGGTAAAAATTCGGGAGTTCAGGTTAAGGATTAATAGCCTTGCATACAGAATTGAAGAATAGGACGGAATCCGTGATATGACAGAAAATGCACACGCAATGGAAAAGGATAGCTCTGAACTTGGAAGTAAATGCAGTACTAGTTCAGGCAAAGCGGCCTGAAGGCTCTATGGGGTTTAATCCTCTAGGTTGGGTTTAAACCTTAACTCGTCAATTTTTACATAACATGCCCAGATCTACGCCAAGTGTTTCCACGAGCTCCCTTGACTTTTTAGGAATCTCGCTCATGATTTCTGATTTTTCCATGCGGTACATCTTGATCCTTGA
>JAJYRT010000158.1 GCA_021793945.1 Thermoplasmata archaeon | reverse complement strand
GCAGTTCTCAAAAGCAGTTTTTTTCTCCCATGTGCAGGTACAATAGAGTATTTATGATAAACATCGTCGGCTAAGTCAATCGCGCGCCTGACCTCATCGATACCAAGCAAGGGAACATAATCTAATATTTCGCCCGAGGATGGGTTGTAAACCGCACTTTTTTCATCAGAAAATATCTCTTTTCCTATAATTGCACCTTTCATAAGATCACCACCAAACACACATCAAAATGCCTAGTAGTATATATCATAATTTAATAAAAACTTACTGTATTAAAATCTTCTGATGAAAAAATACGAATAGATGTAATATGAAAAAGAAATTAATAGAACAATTGAATAACATGTTATGAAGATAAAGGATATTAAGACTTATTTTGCAGCTGCAGTATGGCGGAATTTTTTCATGGTTGAGATAACCACAGATGAAGGAATTAAGGGATACGGTGAAGGAACACTTGGTGATTTTGAGAAAACTGTCGAATCAGCCGTCAATGATCTTAAACCATTTTTAGTGGGCAGAGAAATCGAGATCACGGAGATAACAAATTTCTTCGTCAGAAACTTTTTCTGGAGGAACGGACCAATACTCTCTACCGCACAGAGTGCAATAGAGCAGGCTTTATGGGATGCAGTGGGTAAGACGCTGAATAAACCGGTGCATTTATTGCTGGGTGGAAAGGCAGTAGAAAAGGTAAAAGTTTATGGAAACGGCTTCATCTCCGGGAACGCTTCCCCGAAAGAATTCGCTGATGCTGCAGTACAAACGGTCGATAAAGGATTTTTGGCTCTTAAATTCGATCCGTTCGGCGGTGCTGGCCCAACCATTACGAGAACAAATCTGGAAAAAGCAAAAAACAGAATCGGATCTATTCGAGATGCAGTTGGGGATGATATAGATCTGATGATAGAAGCACACGGGCGCTTCAATACGAGAACAGCACTCAAAATAGCAAAGGAAATAGAAAAATTTGATCCTTTTTGGTTTGAAGAACCAGTGCCAGAGGAGGACATCATTTCAATGAGTGAAGTACGAAAAGGGTCACAGGTCCCGATTGCAACGGGTGAACGAATAATTTCAAGGAACAGGTTTTGGGAACTGTTAGCGCAAAGATCTGCAGATATCATCCAGCCAGACGTTTGTCACATGGGCGGAATTCTTCCTCTTGTGGAGGTTGGTTCTATGGCTAACGTTAATTATGTTACTGTTGCCCCTCACAACCCAAATGGACCCGTAGCCACTGCAGCTTCGCTTAATGCCCTGGTTACTATGCCCAATGCACTGATTCTTGAATTCTGGCTGGACGCAGAATCTGTTAGACACGATTTAATCGAGGAATATTTCAATCTCAAAAAAGGATATATTTATCCGAGTAACAAACCCGGCCTCGGTATAGACGTGAATGAAAAAGCCCTCACAAAGTATCCGTACAAAAAGATGCATCTAGAGTATTTTAGTGAAGAGTACAAGTATCATGGCGATATAAAATGAAAATAATCAGGATTCTGAAGGGTGCCGGAATCAGGAGTACCTACGGTACAATGGGTGCAGCTTCGGTAACACTGGTGAATGATGACAAAAACATCCTTGTTGACACTGGGCATTTTGGGAATAGAGACAATCTTTTAGCGAGGCTCAGGGAAAATATGATAAAACCATCGGAAATTGATGTGGTAGTGCTCACTCACCTGAACTGGGATCACTGTCTGAATGTTGACATTTTTAAGGATTCAGAAATCCTGATCGGAAAAGAGGAATATGAGAAAGGAACGCTTTCCGGCGTCCCTGATGACCTTACGGAAAAATTTAAAGAGTATCTTGGAGGACTGAATATCAATCTTGTGGAAGATGGCCATAGAGTTTCTAGTAATTCAAGCATAATTTCTACGCCTGGTCACACTCCAGGTCACGTTTCTTTAAGTATTACGTATGAAAATAGATTAACAGTGGTAGCAGGAGATGCCATACCCAATATCAGGGCATATAGGAGGGGAATTCCCGATCTAATATTCTATGATCTAAAAGCGGCAAAGCGGAGCATCGCCAAAGTGAAAGCGCTTGATCCGGATGTAATAATTCCGGGGCATGACCCGCCTTTCAATAAAGCTGGATATCTCGAGGCAGATCCTATAGATATTGTGCTGCGGAACGAAGATGAGTCAAATTCTGTTGTAACTATGAGCAGGACTACTGCAGAGAAACCGGTGATATTCAATGAGTGATTTGATAGTTCCAATTATCACTCCCTTCAATGAGAGAAACGAGATTGATGTAGTGAAGATGCGACGGCACGCTGATTTTCTCTTGCAAAATGGCGTTGACTTTCTTCTCCTATCAGGTACTACTGGATTGGGGCCATCCCTGAGTTATGGTGAGAAAGTAGATGTTTTAGAAAACTTTTCAGATATTCCCGACCGCGTGATCATGCAGGTGGGCTCTCTCAACATGGATGAATCAAAGTCTCTTGCCAGGTTGGCCAAAAAGAAAGGATTAAGGGCAATTGCATCGCTCCCGCCATATTATTACCCAAGGGTTCCAGAGGAATGGTACATAAGATTCTTCAGGGAAATTTCCGAAATACATCCAACACTGGCGTACAACTTTCCACTCACTACGAACTACGATATTACTCCTTCACTGGTAAAGAAAATTAACGTGTCCGGGGGAAACATAGTTGGTATAAAGGACACTACTCCTGATCTAAGCCATATGCTAAGTTTCAGGTGGGAGTTTTCGGACGAGTTCAAGGTTTATTGTGGGCCAGACGCCTTGATACTTTCCGCCATGCGGTCCGGACTTAATGGTGCCGTACCTGGGACAGGAAACTTTATACCAAAGCTGGTCGGTTCGTTAGTTAAGGAACCAGATTCAGTTGAAGGTATTGAAACGCAAATGCTGGTTACGTCCATTGCCAAGATATCTCAGAAATATGGACAGTGGGCCGCAAATTACTCCATGACCAGGATCATTAATGGTTATGACGTAGGGTTACCGAGACCCCCGATGTATCCGCTTAGTAAGGATCAGGAAGAGGCGCTGCAATCCGATTTAAAGAAAGTAATAAAGGTTGGCGATTAAGATTTTCAAGGTTTTAATTACGGCACCCTGGTTTACCGAGGAATATCTAACAAAACTCAAAGAGGATTTTATCGTGGATATAAATCCTAACGAAAGATGGTATAACGAAGACGAATTGTTGGGAATAATTAGTGAATATGATGGAATAATAGCAGGCCTGGACCCGTTCACAGATAAAGTCCTAAAAAAAGCAAGCAGACTTAAAATCATAGCCAGACGAGGAATAGGTTATGATAAGGTCGATCTGGAGACTTGCAAGATGAAAAATATTACTCTTACCAACACTCCTGTTCCGGAGGAGCACGAAGCTGTTGCAGAATTTACACTTGGAGCAATTTTAGATATAACTAGGAACATTACTTTCTCCTCCCTTTCGTTAAAAGGCAGATCGTGGCAAAGAGAAAAGTTCTTGGGAAGGAGTTTGAAGGATATGACCATAGGGATCCTCGGTCTTGGAAATATAGGCATCAGGGTAGCGGAAATCCTGAGATCTCTGGGATCGAGCATAATATATTCTGATCCATTCGTGGAAAACAACAGATTTACTAGGGTTGATGTCAAAGAACTTTTCAAGACATCGGATCTGGTCAGCATACACGTTCCGAAGAATGAGGAGACTATTGGACTCATAGACAAGTCACTTCTTAGCCTTATGAAAAGGGGAAGCTATCTTGTGAACACTGCTAGAGCAGAGGTTCTCAATATGGCGGACCTTGAAACATTCGTGAAAAACGGAACAATAGCCTCAGTAGCACTTGATGTGTTTCCAACTGAGCCTCCGAATGATTATGCTTTCATAAGAGAAAGTAGGGTTCTGGCGACCCCACATATAGCAGCTTTTACTAGAAGTTCATTCAACAGCATTGACAGAATATGTTATACAAATATCGTCAATGTTCTTCTAAAAGAGAAAGAGCCAAGATTTAGAATA
>JAJYRT010000157.1 GCA_021793945.1 Thermoplasmata archaeon | reverse complement strand
CGTCCATTGCGATGCCGGACATCCATCTCGGTTATGGTTTTCCCATTGGCGGTGTTGCTGCCTTCGATTATGAAACTGGTATCATCTCACCTGGTGGCGTTGGATATGACATAAACTGCGGTGTATCCCTGATGAGGATGGACATAAAATACGAGGAAATTTCAGCGAGAATACCTGATCTTGTAGAGGGTATGTTCCGGGCAATCCCGTCAGGGATGGGATCGAACTCGGCAGTCAAGCTGAGTTCCACAGACATGGATGAAATTCTTCACTCTGGCCTCAAATGGGCCCTGGAAAATGGATATGCAACGGATGACGACGTCGGATCAACGGAAGAGAATGGTACCATGAGCGGTGTCAACACAGATAGCATTTCAAGGGAAGCTAAGGCAAGGGGAATGAAGCAGATAGGCACGCTCGGCGCAGGAAACCACTTTCTGGAAATCCAGAGAATATCTGAGATATTCAATCCAGATATTGCCGGCGCATTTGGACTTAACCTCAGCGGGCAGATAGCGGTAATGGTGCATACAGGATCCAGAGGACTTGGGCACCAGGTGGCAACAGATTACATGAAGAAGCTGAATGAAAATGTGCCTGGAAAGGTTGTATGCCAGAATGACAGGCAGCTCATTTCAGCTGAGATAAATTCCAGAATTGGCCAGGACTACATATCTGCAATGAAAGGGGCGGCAAATTTTGCATTTGTCAACAGGCAGATAATCCTGAGCAGGGTGCGTGAAGTATTTGCTAAGACCCTTAGGAGGTCGCAGGAGGACCTTTCAATGAAGATAGTCTACGGTCTGGCACACAACATCGCAAAAGCCGAGAAGCACCATGTGGATGGCGAGATCATGAATCTCATGGTTCACAGGAAGGGAGCAACCAGGTCATTTCCAGCAGGATCTGATGCTGTTGGCGGGAAATTCATGAAGACAGGCCAGCCCGTTCTTGTTCCCGGGGATATGGGAAGCGCATCGTACGTTATGGTTGGATCTGAGAAGGCAATGGAAGCAAGTTTTGGATCGTCGTGCCACGGAGCGGGGCGTCTGTTGAGCCGGCAGAAATCTCTGAAAAATTTCAATGACGCTTACGTGGAAAAGAAGCTCCGGGAGGCGGGTGTTCTCGTCAGATCGGCATCGAGAAAAGTCCTTATCGAAGAGGCTCCGGGAAGCTACAAGGACATCGATGATGTTATTTCTGCAGTTGTTGGTGCCGGACTGGCTTCAAAAGTAGCCAGAAATGTTCCGGTTGGGGTGGTAAAGGGATGACCTTGAAGGAAATGTATTCCCTAAGGGGAAAGGTATACTGGAATGGGGATTTTCTTGACGGGACGCTGCTTTCAAATGGAAAAGGCGTAGTATTTGAGGAAAGCAGCAAGACCTATACGACTAAAGGAACAATCCTGCCTGTGCCTGTAAACTCACACACACACATCGGAGATTCCTTCATCAACTCTGAACCTACCGGTGATCTTCCCTCCATTGTTGGACCGGGTGGGTTCAAGGAAAGGGAGCTTGCAAATGTAGGCGATAAAATTGTGATGAATGGAATGCGGCGCACAATGGAATACATGATCAGGAACTCGTCCCCCGTTTTCATAGATTTCAGGGAGTCTGGAGTAAAAGGGGTGGAGTTGATAAAGAAATCAACTCCCGCATCCGTGTTTCCCGTCATACTCTCCAGAGGCAATACAAGGGAAGAGACTGAATCCGCCCTCGGTGTTTCAAATGGACTTGGGATAAGCGCTGAAAGAGACGCTGATCACTCACTAATCTCGTTTTCCTCAAGACTGGCAAAAGAACATGGCAAGATATTTTCAATCCATGCGAGTGAGTGGGTGAGGGAAGACATGGATTATGTCCTCTCTTTGAACCCTGATTTCATAGTCCATTCTATCGAAGCTGATTCCAATGATCTTGATCGCATATCCCGAATGAAGATTCCCATTGCAGTAACGCCGAGATCAAACTATTTTTATGGAAAAAAGCCAGATTATTCAAAATTCCTTGATCATGAGATAGATTTGATGCTGGGAACAGACAATGTCATGGTTTCCACCCCGGACATATACACGGAGATGGATTTCATATACAAGGTGCAGAAGACATTCAATCGCATCGCCCCAGAACAGATCGTGAAGATGGTGTTCCTGAACCCCCACAGGCATCTAAAAAAATTTCTGGCTAACGCCAACGCACTTTTCCTTCATTTCCCGGAGAAGGCATTATCGCATTATGAGATAGTAACAAAAGCAAGCCTCTTTGATAAGGAAATTGTCAAAATAAGCGGTGCAGGAAAATTGCAATAAGATGCCTTTATTGCTGATGCCCATCGCAGCGGGAACACTGGATTGGGGATGGTTGTCGGACACGAATATTTATATCAAAAGATTTCCTTAGCCCCTAACACGAGAGGAAGATCAGATTGAAAAAGTTTCAACTATTAGCTGTATTTATAGCAATGACGATGATTGGAAGCGCCTTTCTGGCCGCAGGAACGGCTGGGGCGTCCAGTCCACAGACAGGCTCGCTAAGCTTTAATGTTGTTTATGTCGGAGGCGGAACACAGGCCCCGGCCAACAGCAGTACTCAGGTGATGCTTGAAACGCCAAGCGGCCAGGTCATATCGTCTGCAACTGGATCTTCCGTTACGTTCTCATCATTGTACTACGGCAGTTACACTGTTGTAGTACCTGCACAATATCTGACAGATTCTGCCCTTCGGGGGCATTTTGTTGTGGTCAACCAGACGTTCCAAAATATCAGCCTGAACAGTAAAAGCTCTTCAAGCACCATGGAGCTGAACGTATCCGTGGATCCGACACACAAAGTTTTTGTCTCAGTACAAAACCTAGGTTCAGGAAGCGCATCACTTTCCTTCAAGAGTCTTCAGGGGTTTGAGTTCAACAGCGCATCTGTCTCCGCAGCTTCAAACAGCACGAATTTATCGCTCCCCTCAAAATTCTTCGCAATAATATCTTACCAGAGCGCATCTTACACGTACCTGGAAACAAACGTAGGCAATTCATTGAAACTTAACATAAATAATGGCACAGTGATAAGCGGTTCTGTCTCGGCAAACAATGGCGCAAAGATAAGCACGGTTTATGTCACCATAATCAACGGAACGGATCACAACTATACAACAACACAGTTCACCGGAAGCAGTTTCTCGGTTTATTCTCCCAACTGGAACAATGAGTACCTTATAGTCAGTTCACCGGGATACAACTCAACACAATACCAGGGAAAGAACCTTGTTGGAGGAAAATATCTATCCAATGTGATACTCCAGCCGGCAAGCAGCAGCATATATTACAATTACAGCGTATCTCAGAATCTGCAGACGTTGAACCTGAACATAACGTACAGGATAGGAAACAACACAGCTATCCCACAATTTGCAAATTCAAGCGTGGGTTCACTTTACTGGCAGTGGAACATTGATTCCCTGAACGCTGCCTATGTTGACGGATATATAAATTCAACCGTGGTAAACTATACAGCCAACAGCTTCCTTCTCAATGGGGTCTATTATAATTTGTCAGGGAAAACCTTTACTCAGACAAGCGTGAACGATAAGGGAATAGCCGCTACTGTGCACGCCGTGTATCAAAGCATGACTCCAATCAGTACATCAGTATACAACAGCGCGTTCCCGATTAAAGTCTATGCACTTGGTACACAGTACACGCCTGGCACGCTTGGCTACCTGTACAACATATCATACAAGAACAGCAGCATCGCCTTGAATTCATCATCGTCTAGCAGCGTTAAGCTCTCCGGAACACCGATACTTATCCCTGCACAATCTTCAAGCGGGTTTGTCACTCTTACACTGGTGCCTGTCAAAAGCGCCACAATAACTAACTCACTTGTTCAGTTCAAGATAAATGGAAAGATCGTGAACAACCTTCTTAACTCAACACAGTCAAACACAATCTTTACAGTGCCCTACAATGTTCCTGTTAACGTGAATGTCTCAAGGGCATTTTACAACCCGGTAACCGGAACCAACGATTATC
>JAJYRT010000156.1 GCA_021793945.1 Thermoplasmata archaeon | reverse complement strand
ACGCTGACGATAGCTGTTGGGGGATCTGAGGCTGCATTCATGAGATGCAGGCCCCAGCTGGAGACATTCGGGAAGAGAATAGTGCATGTGGGACCTAACGGCTTCGGACTCAAGGTGAAACTGCTGAACAACATGATCATGGGCTCAAACTATGCCATCCTCTGTGAGGCAATATCCATCGGGGAGAAGGCGGGCATAGATACGGAAACAATGGAGGAGATTTTCTCCGGAGGCGGTGCCAACTCCAGGACGCTTGAGATGAAAGGGAGGCGCATGATCGAGAGGAATTACGATCCGCAGTTTCTGCTTGCCCACCAGCTGAAAGACATCAAGTACGGGCTGCGGATGTCCATGGACACCTTCTCCCCTACTCCTGTGACTTCAGCTGCAGCCAGCATGTACGAAACAGCCTACAATGAGGGCAGGGGAGACAGTGACTATTCGGCCCTGATTGAGACCTACAGAAACGTAAACAGAAAAGCATAATAAACTCCCATTTCATTGTTTACAGATGATAATCCTTTTCATCGCATTCCTTGTTGCTGCGTTGACACTGGTATTCACCTCTTACACGGACGTGAGGAAAAGGACCATAAATTCTTTCATCTTCATCCCACTCGTTGCAGTCGCGACCCTGAATTACGCCTATACAGGACCGGGATATGCGTTCATTGCCATTGGCCTCCTCTTCTTTGCCGGAACGTTCATCAGGACAGACCTGTACCTCTACCCGGTTTTCGGGCTGGCAATGCTCCTGGCGTCAGTTTTATTGCTGATGCACAGCCCGGTTTTCCTTACCGCCTCCATCATGATATTCCTGATCTATGAGCTTGGATTTACAGAGCGCCTTTTCGGGATTGGCGACATAAAGGCCATGATGGCAATATTCTTCTCATTCGTCCAGTTCCCGTTCATCTGGGCATTCACTGCAAGGCAGGCCTTCCTGCTACAGATCCTGCCACTCTCATTTGCAATGCTCATAAACATCGCACTGGTTTCCCTGTACCTCCCGGTATACATGATAATACTCAACCTCAGGAAAGGAAATGGCATCGGCGTCACTTCCCTCTTTGGGATGAAGTACGATGAGTCCGTATATGCAGTGAACAGGAAGAGGTATTCCATAAGGGGCGAAAACGACAGCCGAATCATGATCTACCGGTCACCGTTCATGGTTCCCATAACCATTGGTTTTTTCATAACAGTTATATTTGGATTCTGGATGATATCTGTATAATGCCTGACAGTATCCTTGTAAAAAACGCAGCACAGGTTATCATCACCCACGATCCTGGAGAGCCGCTCAGGGGAGAGAAGCTGGGAATAGTGGAAACCGTTGAGAATGCGTCCATCCTCATAACGGGTGGCAGGATCGCTGAAATTTCACCATCCCCTGCTGTTCCCCATGGCGCACACGTCATTGATGCCTCGGGCATGACGGTTATGCCGGGAATAGTGGATTCCCACACGCACATAGTGTACGGTGGATCAAGGTATGAAGAATTTTACCTGAGGGCACAGGGAAAGAGCTACCTGGAGATAATGAAAAGCGGTAACGGGATAAACAGGACCGTGCGGGATACCGAGAAAATGAGCCAGGACCTGATCCTCAAAGCGACACTCGACAGGGTCAGGGATGCAGTGTCCACGGGCACCACGACCATGGAAATGAAGACCGGATACACATCCACGCTTGCCGGAGAGCAGAAAATGCTTGACGTTGTTGATTCAATCGGGAGGACGGGCATCGTGAACGTTGTTCCGACTTTCCTCGGCATGCATTCAATACCCCCGGGGACGCCTGAAGATGCGTTCGTGGACTACATGGTCAACACGGTTGCGTCCAAGCTGAAGGGAAGATTCTCTTTCACCGACGCCTTCTGCGACAGCGGGGCGTATTCACCGGATTCCTGCAGGAAACTTGCCGAATGGTCAAGGCAGAATGGCGTGCCCATGAAACTTCACGCAGACGAACTTCAGGATGTGGGATGCCTGGACCTATGCGATGATTACGCGTTCAGGAGCGTCGATCACCTCCTGCAGACCGGGGACGATGGAATAGAGAAGATAAGAAAATGCGGTTCAATCGCCAACTTCCTTCCAATAACCGGATTCTCGCTGGATAAGAGCAGATACCCAGACATCAGAAAATTCATAGATGCTGGTATTCCGATATCATTATCGAGCGATATTTCGCCACTGTCCGTGAACTCAAACGTACTTTTTGCAATGTACCTTGCCGTGAGGTTCACGGGGCTTTCGGCAGAGGAATGCCTTAACGCCGTAACAATAAACGGATCTTATTCAGCTGGGGTATCGGGAGATCGGGGGTCCATAGAGGTGGGAAAAAGCGCGGATCTTGCCATTGTATCGGTCGGCAGTTACAGGGAAATCCCCTACAGATATTCAGCCAGGATAGTCGATACTGTTATCAACGGCGGAAAGATAATTTACGATCGTAGGAGCAGAAAGCCAACGGCTTAAGCCATTGGATGAACACGTCAAGCCCCTGACCCTCGCAGGGAAACTCAACAAGCCCATCGTTGCGGTACGATGAATCCATGCCTGCGGGCATAGGAGGAGTTGGCTTCATTCCACTATGAAAACAGACTATCCTCCAGTTATCTGCCGATCTTTCTCTTTGAAAATCTTCCGTTCTATGTCTGAAAGACTCATCAGGACTGTATCTTTCTGTACCGCAGACAGGTCTCCCGTAAACCCACTTTTGGAGAATACTGCATATACATACTTCCTGTCCGGATATTGCTCTCTCAGCATTTCTGATTTGGACTTCAAGCTTGCAACCACGCTTAGGGGGACGGGATTACTGGTCCAGTTGCATTCAGCAAAAAGCATTTCTCCTCTGGTTTCAGAGTATGCTACGATATCTATTTCCTCAATATTTTGGCCCTTCTTACCGGTGCTGTTCCTCCCCCACCACCTAGAAGCAGCGTTGAAAGACCTGCCCAGCATTCCATCCATCAGTAACTCCTTTATGAGGTTCTCAAATTGCTCACCTGCAAAGGAGGCGAAATCCTTCAGTATATCATTCAGAACCTCTTCAGCGTGGGAACTCTCTATCTCGCTTTTATGAGGCAACACATACCTGAACCAAAACTTGAGATAGTGGTCAGATATCCAGTAGAGCCTCCTCTTGAATTTTTCAGGAGACCCGAAAGGTTTTTCCGGTATTATCAGGCCAAGTGACATAAGAATGTCAAGATACTTTGAAACCATGCTTTTGTCCAGTCCAGAATATCCGCATATCTCTCCCAATGTGTGGTTCCCGTAGGAAATGGATCTGAGAATCAGCATGTAGTTCCTCGGTTCCCTGAATTCAGTCCTTAGGAGGAATTCTGCCTCCTCATAGAGGGATGCCCCCTTTGAAAGTATGTTCCCTGACACGTTTTCCAGGAATTTTAGACCGGGATCAAGTTTCAGGAGATATTCGGGTACACCGCCAAATACAAAATAAGTATTGCAGAGATCTTCAAAGCCATAATCTACAAATTCTTTCAGGTACCTGAACTCCAGAGGACCTAGCCGCAGTTGGCCGGTTCTTCTCCCGTAAAGAGGACTTCTGTAGGAGAGCACTTCATTCTCCATCATACTGATTGAAGAACCTGAAAGAATCAGCATTACATTCGCTTGCCTGAGTATTGTGTCAAATATTTTCTGAAAAACCGAGGGGATAGCTCTGTTGGCCTCGATGAGATATGGGAACTCATCTATGGCAATTATGATCTTTGATCTATTTGCTTTTGCCTGAAATGAACTGCTGGAAACCAGAACGGAAAAAAAGGAGAGCCAATCATCAAAACTTGCCCCAAGCAAGCTGTCATCGCCCAGAAATTTTGAGATGATCACCTTGAAGCTGCTAACGTTTTCCCTGTCTCCCTCCGCTGTTGCAAGAAAATATACTCCTCTGTTACCAGTGAACCTGCTGATCAGTTCAGTCTTTCCCACTCTTCTTCTACCGTAAAGAATGAAGAGCGAAGCGCCTTCCGTTGAATAGGCATCTTCCAGGATTTTCATTTCTTTAGCCCTGTTTACGAATTTTTGTTGAGGCATAAGTATTATACTTTATTAACAACAAATATTTATAGGTTCTTCCGGTATGTTGCAGTAAGAATAAATAT
>JAJYRT010000015.1 GCA_021793945.1 Thermoplasmata archaeon | reverse complement strand
ATGATAGCACGGATTTGCTATATAGGGCAGGAGATCAACTGAATTCTATAGAAGGGCCGGTAGATCAGCGGTAGATCGCCTGCTTCGCAAGCAGGAGGCCTCGGGTTCAAATCCCGACCGGTCCACTATTTTTTATTCTTCGATTTTTTATCACTGATAGGTATTTAAATTATCTCTGTTAACTGATAGTTATCAGTGATACATTAATAAAGTATCACTGGATACAGATACAAGGATGAATGAAGATCTAAAACTAATTTATCAGTTTATACTTGAGAAACTCCGGATTTCACCCGATGCAAAAATAGAATGGTCGTACCCAATATCTGTTGGAGAAAGGGAATTACTGATAGATTTAGCAATTGAGTCCAGAGACACTATTACGCTTGTTGAAATCAAGCCTAGAATAAATGAAGACACCATATACAGAATATATGCCATTTCGCACTTAATAAATAAACAATTGTTGGGCAAGAAGGAGATTAGATTGGTTTGTGTTGGAAAATCACTGAAGTACAGTACTCAAGAACTTGCCACCAAGCTTGGTGTAGACACCTTGCTTATTCCTCCAAAATTGTATCAGTACCTGTCACCGAGGGTAACTTCATCTGAGGCGAATGCCCCTTTCGAACACTTAAAAACAAGCCCGTCAAGACTCACTTCTGAAAAGGCGTGGAAAATTGTCTGCTCCTTACTGACTGACAAGCCATCCAATATCCTTTCTGTTTCTAGGAAAACCGGTGTTTCATATGGGTGGACAAACAACATAATTCATAAACTTGAGGATTCTGGAATAATAACTGTGGATTACGGTTTGAGAATCAAAGACATGGACAAGCTTTTCAATGTAGTCTCGTGGGAAAGAGCCCTTGAGGGCCTGCTCCTGGAAACCATAAACACCAATTTCAGCACAGCAACCCGGTGTATAAATGAAGTTGCGCTCAATCTCAACAGACTTGGCATTGATTATGCTTTCACGGCCCATTCATCTGCAGTTTCATATGGTTCATCCATAATGAGGGAAGATACTGCATATCTCTACCTCCCAAACCCATCCGACAGAGAAGCTATCAGGTCCTTTTCTGAGAGGAGAGCGGGCGGATGCCGCTTGAAGGTGTATGTGCCCGAAAGAGATATCATGAAATCTTCCACCATGTTTAATGGCATTCGGATTGTTGACCTGTGCCAGAACATACTGGACCTTGCAGGATTAGGTATGGATGGCCGGATTGCCGCAAAGGATCTGGTGAATAAGAGTGGTAAATGAAGAAGGCGGAGAGACCATTCTGGCCAGGGATTCATTCAACGAGCTCAGGTACATTTTTGACTGGAGCATCGCTAACAGAAATTATAGGCCAGGCGATATCATCCTCATAGGCGGATGGGCAGTCCACTCATTTATTCCATGGAAATATTCACTCGATATCGATTTGATTGCGACCGGTCGTTTCAAGGACCCGTTAAAGAAACACCTGTACTCGACCCGGGATTACAGGAAAGAAAAGGATTCTGCAGGAAACACGCTATACTTAAAACGTTTGGATTCCGGAGATATTTATCTTGACTTTCTACCTAAAAGAGATCAATTCCACGGAACGGGAAAATTGCTCAATTTGATGGAAATGGAATACGAGACTGTTCCCAAGAATATTTCATATTCCTATGAGTCTGAGTTTCAAGTCTTAGTCCCAGAGATCTCAATGCTCCTCCTGCTAAAGTTAAAAGCGGCATGGGACAGACACTATGACCTATCGCTTGAAACTACACCGGACAAGGACCACTTAAGTGACAAATTCACCAAGGATTGTGGCGATATCATTGCGTTACTTCAGAGTGATGCATTTCAGTTTGCCAGATTTGATTGGTTGTCTTCAATCATATCAGGATTTGATTTCTTGCGAGACTTACTGGAGCAGGGAATTATAGCCGACAATTCAACCTTTGACCATATTTCCCATAAGGAAAGCAAAGCACTAATCAAAAAGTTATTGTCCCTTATTTGATGAAACACTAAATCGAATGACCAAAAAGTTATTAGAGAATACCTCTAAAAGTATTCGCTTAAAACAATAATCAAATCCCGACCGGTCCATTCCGATGAAACTCCATTTTATTCTATTCTGTTGACATACTGTTCCATGTATGGAAGTATGATATATTATGGAGATATCGACTCAACTCCATCTTAATAACGGCCGAAAAATGAAACCATTAGATTTCACCAAAACTTCGGCCAATTCTGGTGTCTGAAAGTTATATGGTTTTCATCTGTATCTAGATGGAGACGCCGGAATATATCTCAGAAACGTATCACGGTACCGAAATCGATTTTAAGTATTAGCTTTTATTTCCCAGGAGTCCACTCTATCTCTATGTGCATCTCCAATTTTTGATTCTCCTTAGCATAGACGAATTTGAATCTCAAAGGCTCCACGGTAGTGATTGTTACACGCTCTTCGGTCTTGAAAATACTTGATGTGTCGATTATATCTCCCCTTAGAGCTGATCCAAATTTTTCCATAATATTTGCTAACTCATCCCTATTCACATCTAACCTGTGCCTCACAATTGACTCGTGCATCTCACGATAGTTTTCGAGCACTTCGGTCATTTTTGTCCAGTGAACCATAGAGCGCCTGAGCTCTTTGTTCCCCTTGTTGGTTAAGGCATAATGTTTACGGCCAGGTAACTTATCTTTGAATTCCACGCGGCTTGTGACAAATCCATCCTGTTCGAGTTTCTCGAGGGAGGGATATATCGTGCCAGTCTTTGGTCTCCAGAATCCGGAGAACCTTTTTTCCAATTCCTTTATCATTTCATATCCATACATTGGCCTTTCAGATAAGAGAAGCAGGAGCCAGAGTGATACCGTTCCAACTTTCATGCCCTGCGGAATGTTCTTCGGCATGAACAGGTAAGGAAATTTTTATATATATACATTTACTACCTAAGTAGGTGAACTACTATGCGATGGGTTACTAGAGAGAAAGCAAAAGTGGATAGGATTGCTTGCCCTTGGGTGATTTCCAGATTTGTCGATAAAGATGCTCAGTTCTTTTTTGTTCCTGCTCAAGAGGTGTTGGAGTATGCAAAGAAGAATAATGCTACACCGTTCGACACCCCGGGCGCGGAATTGATGCATTATGAAGAAAAAGGTTACGAGTATGTGAGTTTTGATGCCATCATCAAGAAGTACGCTCTCAAAGACCCTGCACTGCTTGAACTGGCAAAGATTGTAAGATCTGCGGATGCGGAACCCCCGGATGCAAAGCCAGAGGGACCAGGTCTCGAAGCAGCAGCTCTCGGATTCAGAAGAATAGCAAAGGACGACCACGAGAACATGAAATTGCAATTTCCTTTGTATGATGCATTATATGCCTACTGTAAATGGAGATTAGAGGAAGGCGGAAAACTGGAGCACTCCAGCAACTGATCCTGCGTAATTTAAAGGAGCAAAATGTAGTAATGGCGCTCAAGGAAGTTAAGCGTGTCCCCCTCCCTCATCACTTGGAAGGCGGAGAATTTGACCATGCTGCCGTGGACGAGATGTCCGATCTTTTGTACGTGGCCCACCCATCGAACGATGCTCTGGACGTCATTGATCTAAGTGCTGAGAAATTTCTATACTCCATCACAGGGCATAAGGGAGTAGCTGGAGTTTGGGTTTCAGCGAAAAGAAGACTTCTATTTGCTTCTAATAGAGGGGAGGATACTGCAAGTGTATTCCTTCTAGATGGAAAAAAAGCCACGGAGAAATTTCGTGTCCCCACTGGGGTCAGGCCAAATGGCATGGCATTTGATGAAGGAAGAAACATCCTCATGGTTGCAGGTGTTGGCAATGCAGAAAAGAGCAATGCTCCACCATCTCTAACCTTCATCGACACCAGCAATGGGAAAGTAATAGGAAAGATCGAACTTCAGGGAAGAACTCGATGGGCACTTTATAATGCAGACACGGACTCATTCTTCGTGAACGTTGCTGATCCGCCTTCAATAGTCTCCGTTGGTGCCGATGATCTCTCTAAGGTTTCCAGAACATTCAACATCCCAGCTAGAGGACCACACGGACTGGAACAGAATAAGAAAAGCGGAACACTATATTGCGCCTGTGATGAGGGCACCTTAATCGGCATTAACTTAAGAACCGGTGCAACGGAAGTTCTCGGGCCACTGTCAGGACCACCGGATGTAATCTGGCTGAACCGGAATTTGGATCGACTTTACGTTGCAGTGGGGGATCCGGGAGTAATAGATGTATTTGACACAAACGCTCTCCACTTTGTGGAGAAAATAAAAACTGGTCCTGACGCACACACCCTTACCGTAGATCATCGCCGTGCAAATGTGCACGTCTTCTTGCCTGACGTTTATCAGGATTTAATACTGGCAGACAGAACCTGACGGCATAGTAGAACTGGTATTTCCTTAAAATTTTAATGAAATCCCAACCTGTCCATTCTTATTTTTACCTTATTTCTATGAGTTCTCTTAAGGGTAGTTGCAAATAATAGGCACATGTATTTTCAAAAACAGGGAATGAAAAGTTTTTATAGAAGTGTAAAATTACTTTTTGCATTGTATTGATTGGAGGTGAAGAGAATGACCGCCAACAAGGATACGAGCGAAATTGTTCAGGAAAAAGAAGAACAGAAAATGGAGAGCAGATACACCTTCCAGAAGGGTGATATCAGCAAAGACAGGTTTTCGGAGATTGAGTCAATAAGCGAGGAGATTGGGCGTATATGGCAGGAGCACAATCTCAGCATCCTTGAGCTGAAGTCGCTACTTCCATATCTTGCATCAATGATCTTCCTTGAAGCCGAAGACTCAGATTATGAGGTTCTTGATTACATCGAGAACTACATGAAGCCTGCGGTTTTTGAGTATAGCAGAACGATAAGAAACTCAAAGAAATTCAAGGCTTTTGATTACCACACGACTGTTGCCCGTTAGGGTGACGGCTTTTTTTATTTCCTTAATTTTTTTGAACACGTTTCTGTTAACAAATGGAATATTCTCACACGATTGGCTTGAAATTGAGCTCAAATTTCATCATAATTTCAGGTTGCCAAAAACCGGAAAGCGAAAAATACTTTATTCATATCTGTAAGATTATTTGACACTCGTTCACTATTGAAGAAAACTTTATACTATCGAACGCTATAGACAAATGTGACAATTTCAACGATACAGGTAAAGGAAGATACCAAGAAGACATTGCAGTCCATGAAACTGCATCCTAGAGAAACCTATGAGGAAGTAATAGAAAGGATGATTGAAGACCTTAGTGAACTTGGTGAGAAGACCAGAATAGAAATTGAAGAAGCCAGGAAAGATATTGAATCCGGGAAATTTGTCACGCATGAACAGCTGAAAAAGGATCTTGGACTTTAATGGAATACGAGATTGTCTGGTCCATTCCTGCCGCTAAAGAACTTAAACGTCTTGACAGGTCTGTTGCTAAGAGAATTTATGAAAAGGTTGACCTATTATCGCGGAATCCGGAAAGGTACATCGAGAAACTAGTTCGCTATCCATATTACAGGCTGAGGGTTGGAGATTATCGTGTGATCCTTGATATCAAACATGAATCTGTCAGAATATTGATTCTAAAAGTAGGACACAGAAGCAGTGTCTATTATCGGTAAAAGTTCAAGTTGGTATTCGCTTAAGACTTTAATCAAATCCCAACCAGTCCATAAAAAGGAAATCACTTATTTCCAAAGTACCTTGGTCCCATTTTGAAATCTATCTTCACTAAGACTTTGCCTTTCGGTATGAAATAAAGTAGCAGGAATCAGGGCTTCACTATTTCCAAAATGAGCCTGTTCCTTCCTCCAAACTTGTCAATAAATACCTTGAAACTATCCACTCCCGAGAGTTTCATCAAGCGTTTCACGCTTCCTCTTGTATGATTGTAGCTTGGCATTGCCTCATAGCCATCTATGAAATTTTCTTCGATGAGTCCGCTTGACCTGTGATTTCTCACCTCAACGATAGCGAGTCCTCCTCTCTTGAGTACCCGGAATATTTCTGAAATGACCCTTACTTGATCCTGTTCCTGTGCAATCTCACTAAATGCGTTCCACATACAAATAACCGAATCAAATGAACTGTCTTGGTATGGGAGGCTTCTCATGTCCCCAACCCTGAATTCAATGTTGAGGTTCCTTTTCTTTGCCTCTTCCTTGGCCTTTTCAATAAAGATTGGAGTTATGTCTATTCCCTCCACCCTGTACCCCATTGCAGCCAGAGGAATAGAGAACCTGCCATATCCGCAAGCCAGATCCAGGATCTTCCAACCCTTTTTTAGCAATTCTGTGAGATAAGCCAGTTCATTCTCTGTCATAACTGAGCTCTTTCTTTCTGAAAGCCATTCGAATCCAATCTCTGTGTAAAATTCCCTGGGAGTTTTTGCAATCACTGATGAAGCACCTTGTTTCTCACGAAATTGTATTTATGCCTTGAATTTCAGTATGTTCTTCCTGACTTCATTAGCAGAGGTCATTAATGAAATGAATGAACCCACCTTAAAAAACTTGTTTACGATATTGGCTGGAATTATAAGTTATTGGTTGCGAATGTGCGAAAGTATAGTGTACCCCTAAAACAATAAGCGAATCCTGGCAGGTCCATTCCGTAGACAAACTTCGCTTTCTGACAAATATTGGCGCTAATTTTGTGATCCAGGTGGAGAAGCCTGAATTCGCTTTCGACTTCAGACGTGTTGCCATTGACTACTTCAGTGGCGGCAGGCGCGAGTCAAACTGTTTCCTGCATGCCTTTCACAGGGTGCGGTGCTACAGTCAGGCTGTATCCTTCCGTCGAGTTTGTTGCTTGGTATAGAGGATCAAGGCCTCTTGAAGTGCCTTTTCAGCATTGGGAAAACTTGGTTCAGATAGCGTCTGTGGATCAGAATGGAAACCTGATCACACCACCGTCTATCTGTATATTTGCTCCGTTTATGTAGGCTGCATCGTTGGAGCAAAGGAAGGAGACCAGGTGCCCGATCTCTTCAGGATCCCCGAATCTGCCGGCCGGAATCTCGTCCCTTATTTTCTGGTACGCCTCATCCATCGAGATGCCCAAGCTTTTGGAATTTTTCTTCGCTATGCTCTCGAGCCTCGGTGTCTGGAAATACCCCTGTGATATGCTGTTGAATGTTATCCCTCTTGAAGCGTATTCCATGGACAGGACCTTGGAAAGGCTGACTACCGCTGATCTCAATGATGCTGAGATCGAAAAATTCTGCAACGGCTGCTTGGTTGTCATGGACGTTATGAAAACCACTCGTCCTCCATGGTTAAGCATGTAAGGCAGAACCCCCCTGACCATGGTTATGGTGCTTCTCAGTATCATATTTATGCTGAAGTCCCAGTCCTCTTCGCTTATTTCCAGAAAAGGTGCGACCTTTGGATCACCGTAGTTCATGATCAGGCAGTCTATATTGCCTGTCTTCAGCTTCGCCTCATCAATTATTCTTCTGACATCTGATGGAACAGCCAGGCTTCCGACGCTGTAATTTACCTGCTGTCCCGATGCTGCTCCGATATAGCCTGCAGCTCTGCTGATTTTATCCTCGTTGCTAGAGAATATGTGCATCCTGCAGCCATCAGAGGCAAGGACCTTTGCTGTGGACCTGCCAATGCCTGAACTCGAAGCGCTCACCAGTGCAACCTTTCCACTCAGGTCAGTCATGACTGCAAATATGGAAAACGCGTATAAAGTTATCCAGTTCAGGAAAAATATGGCCACCGCGAATGGCCTTTGAGTATAGTGGCATGATTATCATAAGGAGTCCGATGAAAGTAGTAATACAAAAAATACATGTATGGTTGTGGAAAGCGAGAGCAAGCTGATCATTGCACTTACGATCGCAGTGCTCATGGGAGCAATCGATTCAACCATCGTTATCATCTCGCTGCCGACCATAACAGTCAAGCTGGGTGCAAACCTGTCCTCGTCCAGGCAGAGAGACGCCATAGAGAAAGCGTTCAGGGTGATCAAGACATACCTGGACATATTCCCGCTGAGGAACCACAAGGAGTCTACCATCCGCGGCATCCTCTTTGTCTTTTTCATATCTCTGATCATCCGTTCTGCACTGCTGAGGGGAATGGAATCGTCCGGACTGTTGAAGAAATACTCCCTTGAGAGGATGATCCTGGAGCTGGAGAGAACGAAGAGGTAGAAGGATATCCTGGAACCGTTAAGCAAGATATCGTGGTGGTAAAAGCGGGGAGAACAAGTTCCTGAATCAACAAAAATAAATTGGATGTAAAGTCACGACTTCTATATATAGTAAAAATATTGGCATGTCTTCTATAGAGAAAGAATACTTATTCACCTATTACGCTCGCCATATATGGATAATAGTCCGGTCCCGGAAGGGATCAAGAAAAAAAGCAGATTGCCTGCGATAATTGCTATAGTTGTTGTTATTGTTGTGATTGCCGCCGGAATTTCTGTCATTGAACTGGAACACGGTTCAACGTCCAACAAGCAGACACTTGTGGTTGAAGTTGGTAGCGGGAGCATGACAGAACAGTACATGTCAATGGTCGCTTCAAACTTCGAGAAGGCCAATCCAAATGTAACGGTACAGATAACCACCGAGGGGTATTCCAACCTTCTTACCTCAGAGAAGAGCGCACTTCAGGGTGGTTCGAACACCCCTAACATTATGATGTATTATGCCTCTGGAGCCCCGACACTCGGCCCATACCTGTACAATCTTCCAACCAGCTCAGCTGGTGGAAATGGTGTTATCAACCTTTCAAACCAGATAGGCGGGAACATGTACTCAGGAGGGTACAGGATCGCACCAAATGGGACAGTCCTGGGCACAATCGGAGTACCGATACACACAGTTATCGGCTACATGCTGGTTTACCAGAAGAGTATATTTGACAACACGACCCTCCAGAACGCTTTCTCAGCCAAATACCACTTCAGCTTCAACCCGAGAACCTACCAGAACTGGACTGCACTTCAGGACGCAGCTTCCTTCATCAATACAAGCACCTCGTTCAACGGCACAAGCAACAACTACGCACTTCTCTTCCCGGACCATGCTACCCACTCAATAATTGATGGTTTCTATAACCTTGCATACCCCTACCTTTCCTCAGACCATAACACTGGTGTTCCGGTAAACTCCTCACCCAATTACTGGACTTATTTTGGAAATAAGAGCGGCAATTTCACAGTGTCATTCAACAATAGTGCTGGAGTCCGGGCACTTGAAATGTACAAGAACCTGACCCAGTACGAACCTTCTGTTTCGTTGAGCCCTGTTGGATACAGCGAGCAGCTGACATACTATGAAACAGGCCACTATGCGATGGGTATTGCCTGGTCCAGCTTCTTCCCTGACTATTCCAACAGTTCCCAGTCCAATGTGGCTGGAAATTACAACGTCTCCCTGCTTCCAGGCGGATATACTGGTTATTCGCCAACCTTCCTTGGAGTGAACCCGCATTCTCCAAACCTCACTCTCGCCGTTGACTTCCTGAACTTTGCAACATCGTCAACACAGTATGGCCTTGGAATCACGGATTTCTCTTTCCTTCCAGGAAGCTCCGACGGACTGCAGGTTGCCGAGTCCGATCCAGGCTTTGGGTGGGTAAGCAGCTTCGTTAACTATTCTGCCACAATTCACCTGGATCCGAGTTATGCAGCGGTTGTCGGTCAGGTCTCCCCTCTCTTCAGCACACTCATACCGGATTTCAACACACAGGTACTTGATTACTTTGAGGGCACAACAACGGCTTCAGCAGCACTCAATACAGCGGCGACAGAATGGACGCAGACACTGAAAACCGACAACATCGTTCTCTAACTGATGTTGCATGAAATCACCTAATAAGCGGCAAGCAACCATCCTGGTCCTTCCCGCCCTAATTTATTTCTTAATTTTCGCAATTTACCCAATGTTATGGAATTTTATCCTTACGTTCCAGAGCCAGAATCCTGACGGCTCCATTGTCTGGGGTATTAGCAACTATATCACTGCATTCAAGATATACCATCTAACACAGGTCTTCTACAACACCTTACTCTATACTCTTGCGGTCCCTCTTATCGACGTACTCCTTGCAATCCCCCTGGCCACTTTTTTAAAGAGGCTAAATAAACCATATCTTCTTCCAATAGTTCTGCTCTCCTCATTCATCCCGCTGGTAACCGGCGCGGTAATGTGGGTTTTCATGCTGAACCCTACAAATGGCTTCATGTACTACATCGCAAAGGTGGATCTTTTCACAACTCCATGGAGCATAGTGCTCATTGATGTCTGGACAAGCCTGCCGCTTGCAACACTCATAATATATTCTGGTCTCAAGGCCATACCGCCCCATATAGAGGAAGCAGCACACATGGATGGCCTCGTAGGCATGAGGAAACTTTTCCAGGTCGATCTTCCATACATTAAGCCCAGCCTGCTTTCTGCGACAGTTCTAATGGTCATATTCGGTTCCTTCACCTTTGATCCTATCTACGTTGCACTCTCCTCTTCATCCCCATTCGCTATCATGGATATATCCTACCTAGCATACAACCTGTACGAAACCGGAGGCATCATCGGGCAGGGACAGGCTGCGGTCCTTATGACACTCATGACAGTTGTTTCGACCGCGATTGCGATCCTGTTTGTTCGTCTTTCCCTGAGGGGATCCGCACGATCCAGGAAGATCAGGTTCAAGTTCATGCCAAACAGGGAGATGCCGAGAAAAGTGGCGTGGTTCTTCGTAATTCTCTACCTGGTATTTATACTGCTACCGTTCTCATGGCTGCTGCTTGAATCCGTCAAGACCCTAAGTGAGATTATTTCTATTCCACCTGTAATAATTCCTTCTGTTGTAACTTTAGCCGGCTATTTCAGGAGCATCACGATCGGGCAGCCTTACTTTATCTCGAGCCTTATAGTGTCGCTTGGTACCTCCTTCCTGGTATTTTTCATCGGAGCTCCAGCGGCTTATTCAATATCCCGGCACAGAACCGGTGGGTTGAAGTTCATTGCATTGATACTTTTCATCTATTCGCTGCCGACCGTGATCTTCATGATACCGATGATTGGGATCATAAAGTCAGTGGGACTGCTGAACAGCTGGCTTGGCCTTATCATATCATATCCAGTCTTCGTCATGCCTATCACCATATGGATGCTGTACAATTTCTATTCCACATTCCCGAAACATCTTGACGAGGCTGCGAATATGGATGGCATGAGCGTTTACAGGTCCTTCTATCGGGTTATCCTGAGGCTGAGTGGAGATGGTATCTCTGTTACACTGCTTTACGCTTTCATCATAGCTTGGGGTGCGCTGATATTCCCACTTGCATTTGCATACACACCATTCAACATGAATTTCCTTTTCCCGAGCGGAGCACAGACCATCACTATTTTTATTGGAGGCACAATCGGTCATGAAGCATTCAATTATGGAGAACTTTCTGCCGCTAGCATGATCAGCCTCATACCTTCCATTCTGTTGATATATTTTGCAAGGAAAAGAATAGATAAGCTGTGGAGAGTTGGAGGTACAGTAGGATGAGTTCTCAATTTGAGATGCACAGTATCAGGAAGACATTCGACAAGTTTCTAGCACTCTCCCTCGATAATCTCCAGTTTGACCAGAAGACCTATGCCGTTGTCCTTGGCCCTTCTGGTTCGGGAAAGACCACGCTGTTGAGGATTGCCGCAGGGCTCGAGAGCCCAGACACAGGCAGCGTTGTGATCGGAGGCAAAGATGTTACGGCATTGCCTTCATGGAAAAGGAGTGTTGGACTTGTTTTCCAGAACTATGCCCTATATCCTCATCTCACCGTTTACGAGAACATTGCCATGCCCATGACGGTGGAGCGCTATACGAACGACTACATACGGACGCATGTTCAAGAGCTACTGAGGGTAATGGAACTGGAGGGCCAGGAGAATAAGTATCCCAAGCAGCTGAGCGGAGGCCAGCAGCAGAGAGTGGCCCTTGCAAGGGCACTGATAAAGAAACCGGCAATATTGCTTATGGACGAACCTCTTTCAAATCTGGATGCAAGGGTAAGGATCGACCTGCGTGACTACCTCAAGGAAACACAAAGAAAGCTGGGTATAACCGCCATTCATGTTACTCACGATCAGGAGGAAGCTATGGCGCTGGGTGATCGGATCGTTATACTGAACAAAGCCCGGGTAATACAATCAGGCACGCCAGCAGAAATCTATTCCAGACCCAAAACTCTCTTCGCGGCATCTTTCCTGGGAGGCATCAACCTGATCTCTTCCAAATTGCTTCCAGATCTGGGTATAAGGAAGGATTTTGACTCTCTTGGTGTTAGAATCGAAGATATCTCGCTGTCTACGGAGAAAACAAATACTGATATGATCGGAAAAGTCATAAATATACAGTACCTGGGTTACCAGTACATTGTAACACTCGAATTTGCAGGTGCAAGGCTCAGAGTGAGAATGGATAACCTCAATGGAATTACTGAAAACGCTGAGGTTGGGATATTTATTGACATTAGGAAGGTCATGCTTTTCAGGGACGGAAACAGGATACCGATCGAAGAAGAACATGGTTTTGAAAGTCCTGCCTGAGTTCTATCCCTGAACCCAGTCAATGATCCACTCTGAAAGTGCATCGATATCTCCGGCAGACACCGTTGACTTCCTTGGATCCACTCCGTAAGGGTTTACGAATGCTCCGTCCCATCCTGATTCCACTGCAGGCAGTATGTCATTGACATAATGATCACCGACGCTCAATAGCATGAAATCCGCAGGTAACTTTTCATGATCAATGATCTGCCTTACTATATACTCAAAGCCTGAAGGCTTACCAGCACTGGGCCGAACGTAGCTGAAGTAACTGTCCAGCGAGTATTTTCTCAGTACAGGCTCGACATAACTTGGAGGCGAATTCGAGGCCAGGGCTAGGACAGCATATTGTTTAATCCTTCTCAGAAGAACTTTCACAGATTCTGGCATGTAAGTCATATTTCCGTACTCAAGCATTTCCTTTCTGGTCTCATGAAACGCAGCTGTAAATGTATCTTTTGAACTGAATTCTCTGGACAGATTGGAGAGCATGTTCCATCCATCCTCACCCGGGAATGGTATAGAACGTGTGAGTGCGGCTTTCACTTTTGAGATGAAGGCATCTGCATCGGAAGCAGGAAGTTGTTTTGAAATTATTTCTGCACAACGGTAATAAGGCTGGTCTCCAAGGATTACAGTTCCATCAAAGTCAAAGACCACAACCTTCCTCATCAAACACCACTATCCGGATTCATTCATTATGTCCTGTAATACCTAATAGCGTTCTGCTAAAAATTTTATTCGAAAAAGATCCTGCTTTCCTCAAGGTTGAATTCTTCAATTTTATTGGTTAATGGAATGTATTGTACGAACCCTAAAAAACGGTCTGAACGTGTACCCAGGTGAATCTGTTTCCAATACGATGTCTTAGAATTTTCGTTGCATCAAGGCAGTCAATTCTCTATGACGAAACCTGAATCTTCGTAGAATACAGGTTTCAGGAGCAGTTGCCAGCTTAATGCTTTTTTCTAGCCATGGTCAGGTAATACCGTTAGTACCGACGCATCCTACCTGAAGATGGAAACCCTCGGTGCATATAGTACAATCCGGCTTGCACGCGCACTACCTGATGCTGGAGAGATGCTTACTCCGGAGATCAACCAGAAGCACGCCGAGGTATCAAGAAGAGACCTCGAGAGAGTGAGCAAAACTGGCCAAAATAGTCCCACACAAAGCGGCTTTAAAGCATTACCTTAGGTACAGACATATGCATCTACACCTGAAATCTCATGTAACCAGCCAATGCAATGGATCTACAACAACCAGTCAGGGAAAAGCTGTAAACTCACGTTTAATGTACATACCAAATAACTAAGACCGTATATATAAAGCGCATCCTTAAAGCCGGTTCAGGCAATGTCTTTTCCGGGTATTTATCTTGGAGATCATAAAGGAGGATGTCATAATCATTGGCGGGGGAATGGCTGGGCTCAGGGCGGCCATAGCTGCAGCCGAATACGATAGGAGCATATCCGTAGGGATTGTCTCCAAACTTTATCCGCTGAGATCGCATTCCGTCTCAGCCGAGGGCGGCACAGGAGCCGTCCTGAACCCGGAGGACAGCTTTGACCTCCACGCCTTTGACACCATAAAGGGAAGCGATTATCTCGCTGATCAGGACGCCGTTGAAAGGTTCGTCAGGATTGTGCCGGAGCAGATTTATGCCACGGACCACTGGGGATGCCCCTGGAGCAGGAATCCGGACGGAAACATATCCCAGAGGGATTTTGGCGGAATGAGTTTTCCGAGAGCCACCTTTGCAGCAGACAAAACGGGGTTCCACGTAATGCAGACACTGTTCAGCAGATGCATGAAGTATGATAACATACATTTCTACAATGAATATTTCGTCACGTCCCTGATAGTCGCCGGCAATTCATTCAATGCGTTGACGTCAATAAGGCTCAGGAATGGCGAATTCACCGTGTTTCAGGGAAAGTCCCTTGTGTTCGCTGCAGGCGGGGCCGGGAGATTATACCAGTTCAGCACCTACGCCCACTCCGTGACTGGCGATGGGGATGCCATTGCATTCAGGGCGGGACTCCCGCTCAAGGACATGGAATTCATACAGTTCCATCCAACCGGGCTTGTGCCATCAGGAATACTCATCACGGAAGCTGCAAGGGGAGAGGGTGGTTATCTCGTCAACGGCGAAGGAAAGAGATTCATGGAAAAATACGCTCCAACAAAGCTTGAGAAGGCTCCAAGAGACATAGTCTCCAGGGCCATAATGTGGGAGATTGAAGCGGGCAGGGGCGTCACCGGAAAATACGGGAACGTCCCTTACATAAATCTCGATCTGAGACACATGGCCGATATCCTTGAGGAAAAGCTCCCAATGATAACGGAAATAGCAAGAAAATTCAATGACATTGATGCTGCAACGGAATTCATCCCGATCAGGCCGGCAACACACTACACAATGGGTGGAATATCCGTGGGCCTGAATACCGAAACGGAGGTCCCAGGGATATTCGGGGCAGGAGAAAATGTTGCCATAAGCATACATGGCGCGAACCGCCTTGGCTCAAATTCCACCAATGAATGCCTCGCGTTCGGCAACATAGCTGGTAAAATGGCGGCCGAGTGGGCAATGAACCATGGTCACCGCGACCTTGAAAGGATAAGGGTAGAGGCGGAAGAAAAGAGGATATGGGACGAACTCCTGAATCGCGACGGCGGAGAAGACATATCCAGGATTGCGGAGGACCTGAGGATTACCATGGACTCATACGTTGGTGTTTTCAGGAACGGCCCGGACCTGGTTGAGGCAATGAAGAAAATAAAATCGATAGGGGATCGCTACAGGAAGATCACCCTCGTGGATAAATCAAGCGTTTTCAACCTTGAACTGACAAGGGCACTTGAGGTGGGTTTCATGATCGATCTTGCCGAGATCATTGCCAAGGGTGCCCTGATGAGGAAGGAGAGCAGGGGAGCCCATTACAGGAAGGACTTTCCGGAAAGGGATGATGCGAACTTCCTGAAGCACACAATAGCCAGGCTTACAAAGGACGGCGTGGAACTCGAGTATGCGCCCGTTGCCATAACAAAGTGGAAACCGGCTGCAAGGGTATATTGAGTGAGAAAATGACAAGAACGGAATATGAATTCAACGTGAAGAGGAAGAATGACAGTGGAAATGTCAGCTATTCCAGGTACATGGTGCCGAAGGACAGAATTTCAACCGTGCTTGAAGGGCTCATCTATATAACTGAAAACCTTGATCAGACACTATCCGTAAGGTACTCCTGCAGAATGGAGATATGCGGAAGCTGCGGGATGGAGATCAACGGAAAACCGCGGATGGCCTGCTCAACAATAGCTTCAAAGCTTGGAACTGATAAGATAAGGGTCGAGCCGCTGAAGCACTACGACGTTGTCAAGGATCTTGTGGTTGACATAGACCCGTTTTTTGAGAAGTACAGGGAAGGGCTGCCTTACATAATCAGGAACGATGACGGGAACTATGCCTCCGAGCTCAGGCAGACCCCGGAAGAGTTCAAGGAGTATGAGAAGTATTCCATGTGCATCAAGTGCGGTTTGTGCCTCGATGCATGCCCCATAGTAGGCACCGACCCTGATTACATTGGCCCTGCGGCCATGGCCGGCGTACTCAGGTACAATCTTGACAGCCGAGACCAGGGATCAAAATACAGGCTGGAAATCATCAACGGCGAGGAGGGCACATCCAGATGCCACTTTGTGGGCGAATGCAGTGAAGCCTGTCCGAAGGGAGTTGACCCATCGTTCGCAATACAGTTGCTCAGGTCCCAGGGACTTAAACACGAGATGGCAAAAATATTCAGGAGGGAGTGAACAGATGGAGAGCAAGGCGAGTTTCCCAGAATGGTTCAGGTTCAGGGGGAAGGGGATCGGTTACTTTGGCTATGCCTTCCAGAGGCTTTCCGGAGTGGTCATAGTTTTTTACCTGTACCTTCACTACATAGTCCTTTCAAATCTTCTCAGGGGATCTGTGACTTACAACGACATTGTCGGGTCAATAACTTATGGTCCATATGACATTTTCGTGGCGTTTGACGTTCTTCTGGCGCTGGTTATTTTCTATCACGGCGCAAATGGCATCAGGCTCGCCCTGAATGAGATGGGTATAGGCCTGAAACATAACAAGCTGTTTTTCTATCTCTTCGAAGTTGTGTCAATGGTGCTGCTGGTTGTCTTCCTCTATTATGCGTGGAGATTCATAGCTGTGGGATGATAATATGGATAACAGAAATCTGATGAGGCAAAAAACAAGCAGGGGAACACTGGGGCCGGTACAGTGGTTCTTCCAGGTTATATCCGGGGCGTTCCTGGTCTTCTTCGTAGGCGTGCATCTTTACCTTGCGCACATTAACTTCGGTCACCCAATAGCCTTCTACGATTCGGTGCTCAACAACATGCACAATCCGTGGTGGCTCACCTTCTACATCGCGTTTGACTGGATCGTGACATACCACGCCCTGAATGGAGTGAAGGGCATGATATACGACACGGGAATAAAGCCCTCGACAGGAAGAGTGGTTGCCTATGGACTCATTGCGCTGTACATTGTCTCAATAATTTACGGAACAGCGCTTGCCATCGTCGTGTCGCACATTGCGGTTCCGCCTCCATGATGCTGCGGCCGTCAATCAATGCGCTTTATGATGTGATAGCCATACTGTGTTTTCACTATAGCCGAAACCTCGCCCTTCTTCAGGCTGAATGCCGCTTTTTCAAACTCCCTGACCATGGCGCCTCTTCCAAAATACCCCAGGTCTCCACCCCTCTTCCTTGATCCGTCTAATGAGAATTGCTCCGCAAGCTTTCCAAAACTCTCCCCTTTTTTGATTTTTTCCATGATTTCCCTGGCAAGCGCCTCCCTGTTAACCAGTATGTGGGAGCATCTTATTTTCTCGGCCATGAACTGCCATGACCCCGCCTATGATATATTTGCCGCCCGGACGCAGGAAAGCCGTAGGATCAATTAATAGGCGCCCTATCCATTACCGTATAAATGGAATCCAGCCAGAAGCGTTCCAGAGGCTTCATAATCGGCTATAATCTCATTTACCTGGGCGTTAACTACCTGTGGATATCATTTGAGACTCTAATCCTTCCCCTGCAGATTGGGAGTGTTGTTCCGGAGGCTGAGATGGGACTTTTCTTGGGAGTTGTCGCTTCCCTGGGCAGTCTCTCAGGGATAGTTGGAAACCTGGCTTCCGGCATGCTCAGCGATCGGTTCAGGTTAGGGAGGGGAAAGAGGTCCCCGTACATATTAATAGGCGTTGCGACGGTGGCTGCAATGCTTCTTGGAGAGACTTTCTTCAGCCCTTCCCTGTACGAAATCATGGCTGGCTACATCGTTCTGCAGTCATTCTCCAACATGGCCATAGGTTCTACGCAACCGATACTCGCGGAAATAGAGAGCCATGAGCAGAGGGGCACCTCGGCCGGACTGAACGGGCTTTTCACGCTCATGGGAGCTGCACTGGGATTTGGCGTTACATCATTTTTCATCAGCTCTCCGTACAGGAACGGAGATCTCTACGCGCTGGCTGCAGGAATAGTTATATCCGGCCTTGCCACGCTGTACACCATCAGGCGGATTGACACTATCCAGATACCGAAAATCCTGGATCACATACCGTTAGGGATGATCAGGAAACCTCCGCCAAACCTTAAGAAATTCAGTCGCCTGGTAACCGGGAGTTCCTTCGTCTTCATGGGCATAACTGGGCTAACCTTCTTCGAGCTCTACTTCTTCAGGGAGGTGCTCGATATTCCCAACCCTGCTGCCTACGTGGCCATAGCGGGCATCCTTGTGCTTGCCGTTTCTGCAGTGTCTTCGGTGGTTCTCGGGCACTTTTCTGGAAGGATCGGGAGGTGGAACATCCTTGTCGCCGATGCCGTCATAGCTTCCATACCAACCGTGATGATCCCATTCTTCAGGACCTTCTATATTTTCCTGATTCTCGGATCCTTCATTGGAGCAACCTATGGAAGCTTCTACAGCGTCTCCTATGCCCTTGCCAGCGATCTTGTGCCGAAGGGCGAATCTGGAAAATACATGGCGATCTTCAACCTATCCCTCACTGGCGCTTCCACAGTCTCGCCGCTCATCTATGGACTCATCCTTTTCATACTCAGGAGTTCTGTGCACCTCGGCTATGTGGGACTTTTCTCGGCCGCAGGGTCCTTTTACATCATTGGAGCGGCTGTACTATTTGCAGCATCAAGAAGCTGAGGGATCACAGGAACGCGCTGGCGTTCATGTAAAGCATGTATATTGCCACGACTATTATTATGACTGCAAACACCCTGGTCAGCGTACGTTTTGGCATTTTTGATGAAAAGTGGGCTCCTGCCCAGCCGCCGACAATCCCTCCAATTATGAACAGAATGGATATTATGAGGTTAAGGTCGCCGCTTATTGCGTATCTCGCGGCTGTTACGATGCCGAACGTTCCCACCGCAAATAGGGATGTTCCCACGGCCTGTATTATATTGAAGCCGGCGGAGAAGATAAGCCCGGGCACTATCAGGAAGCCTCCTCCAATTCCAAAGTATCCGGAAGCAAATCCAACAAGCGCACCGATGCCCGTGAGTTTTTTGATATCCAGATCCTTCCTTGGCGGATCGATGGATGTGTCGATGCACTTCCTCTTGAGCATGTAGGCAGCTATGACAATCATCAGTATTGCAAAGATAAATAGCAGTTTTGTGCCCGGAGTCAGCAGGCCAAGTTCCGATCCCACCAGCACCCCGATCACACCCGGAACGGTGAACAGGACACCAACCTTAAGATCCACATGACCTTTCCTTGCGTGAGGGACCAGGTTGAAGTACGAATTTACGCCCACTGCCAGTGCTGTTGTGCCTATGGCCAGGTGGGGATGATCAAAACCTACAAAATAAATAAGCAGTGGTATGGCAAGGATCGAGCCGCCACCGCCGATCAAACCCAGTGAAAACCCGACCATGAATCCAGATGCAAGCGAAAGCAGGAGCTGCAGGGAACTCACTTCTATAATGAATGATCACTTCCATTCCAGGTATCCTGCTATCTATCATAAACCCGTCGAATTATGACGCTGCAGAATCACTTCAGGGAACCCTTCCCGACCATGTTGCTGAAATTCGTTGCAAAGGCGCTTCCGAAAATAGTATCCAGTTCCCGAAGCGTGAATAGGCTGAGAGCATTGACAAGCAGTGGATGCAGAGGCCTGAAGGGGGGAATGGCCTCCTTTGTGAGGGCTGTATGACCTATGTAGTCAATTGTCCTCAGTTGCACATTATCAGGACCACTTAACGTTTCTGTCCGTAGCATGCCAACAAACCACTCCTTGAACGCATCTATGGATTTCTTAAGTTCCTCTTCCCCTTTATTCCTGCCGAAAAAACCGGGAGATTCAAGCCTTAGGATCAGGGATGCGATCTTGTTCGTGTATTCACGCTCAATTATCCCGAGGAACATCCGGTAGTTCATCTGATAAAATAATCAGGCATGGATATTAAACGTTTTGGGACAAAAATCCCGTTATCACGGAAACGGTTGATAATTCGTTGTCCTCTTAACATGATGGCGCACTGCAGTTTATAAGTAGAGGTTAACGTATAATCCCATTTCAATGACCATATAACCGCTTGTTGCAACAGGAAATTACTGCAGTGTGTAACTTTCGTTGGTCAATTCCATGTAGATCTTGTCCACATAACCATGTCCTGGAGTGTATACATTCTTATCGGCCATAGCTCATTCTCCGTTCAGCGTCTCCCTCAGTTTCAAGGGAATATCAGAAATAACGCCGGATGCACCCCGTTCCATGCATGCCTTCACCTCATCCGCCCTGTTAACGGTCCATGGAATTATCTGCACACCCTTCCCCTCTATTCCGGAAATTCCTCCTTCGAGATACATTGATACCTCTGGCTGGACAAAATCCACGGAGAAGCGCTTCAGCATATCCATGTCAATTTTTCCGTAATATCGAATGGTTTCTGGGGAAACGTTGAGGCCGACGGTGAATCCCGAGTTTAGCTCCTTCAGTCTCCTTAATGAAAGCGGATTGAATGAAAGGAACCTGTACCTGGATGATTCCCTCACGGTAATGAGCCCGGCAAGGGGGTCTTCAATACCGTAATTCACCAGGCCACCTTCATCGTCTATGGTTTTCAGCTCGATGTAGATTGGAAAATTGCCCATTGCATCCATGACCTCTACAAGCGTTGGAATGGTTTCTCCTCTTCTACCGATCCGGAAATTTTTAAGTTCTGCTAGCGTGTAGTCCCATGGCTTCCCATTGACATCGCACAACCTCTTCAGGTCGTAGTCATGGAACACGATTATCTCCCCGTCTCTTGAAAACTGTACGTCGAGTTCCACCGCATCCAATCCTGCAGTCCTTGAGCCAACGAAACTTTCAAGGGAGTTTTCCTCGTGCCTTTCCTGTAATCCGCGGTGTCCAACTATCATGAATGTATTCTTTCCAGACATACCGGATCACCTAAGTTCCAGTCAGAACGTATTTCTGTGCATAGTGGTATTCGAATTCCCTTTCACTGACAAGCTTGAACCCATGCTTTCCAAGTTCCGCAGCAAGCTGGGAGCTGGAAAAACGAATATCCTGAGGAGGCCCGAATGGGGTTTCAGGCTTGAACTCAATGAAAATTATCTCCAGTCCGCTGACCTTACTGAGACGGTCAAGGAGGCTGTCCTGGCATTCGAGGTCATGGAATACATTGGAGAAGAATGCCTTGTTGAAGCCATGGGGAAGATCCGAGGAACATATGTCCTTCTCAAGGATTTCCACATTGTCAATGCCATTTTTAGACAGATTCTTCCGGATTGCATCGATCCCGGCCCTGCTGTGCTCAAACGCATATACCTTCCCTTTTCCGATAAGACGGGAAAATTTTGCCGCATAGAAGCCGTCTCCTGATCCGAAATCGATTATTACGTCCCCATTAACCGGATGAATCAGTTCCTCTATGCTGACATAGGGAATGTGATCTTCCCTCATCTGCCTTACATGATCGTAATTGTGGTGCTCCATGGCTGATCAGTAAAAGCTGAGATAATATGTTTTTCATACCCTGGCCATTCGCACTAATAGTAATAAATATAATCAGATGCATGATCACTCAGTGTGGACAGGATCGGCTTCAATATGGTCGCAAGCGGCAGCGGTGGAAACTGCTCGCTGGTATGGGACCAGGACAACCTGATCGTGATAGATTTCGGGATATCCCTGAGGAGGCTGAAAAACAGGATGAGGGAGCTGAAAATCGATATCACTGATATCTCACTGTTCATAAGCCACGAACACAGTGATCATTCAAGCGGCGTCAGGACACTGATCCGCAACTCCAGCGTGGATGTTTACACTAGGCAGGGAACGGCGGATTCCCTTGGCCTTAATGATGCTTTTGCCATAAGAAATCCGGTCGTTATAGGAAATTTCTCCATAGCGCCCATACCTGTTTCGCACGATGCCGCGGACCCTGTTGCTTTTGTTATCCATAACGGAAAAGCAAAGGTCTCCGTGGTGTCGGACCTTGGCTTCGTTTCTCCAGATCTGGTTGAAGCCATGATGGGATCACAGGTAATAGCCCTGGAGGCAAACCACGACGTGGACATGCTGAAATCAGGAAGCTACCCATTTCCCCTCAAGAAGAGGATACTCAGCGATCATGGGCATCTCTCAAACACGCAAACAGCTGAAGCACTGGAGAGTGTCAGCCGGCCCTGGACTGAGATCGTGCTGACGCACCTCAGCCAGGAGAACAACCTTCCCGATCTTGCGAGAAGGACTGTTGGGGATCACCTTTCTAACCGCGGGATAGAATACCGGTCTCTCGAATGCGCATCACAGGATCTGGGTTCCCCTGTTTATGACATAGCAATTTTCTAGCGGGAATGCATTACTGATCATGGAAGCTATCGGATTCATCGGACTTGGAAAGATGGGAACACCAATTTCCCGGCACATAATGGAGAAGTTTCCCCTGGCTGCTGTCTACAACCGCACCCCCTCAAAGACAGAGTGGTTCAGGAAGAATGGGGTCGAGGTGTGTGCTACGCCTGCAGAGGTGGCAAGGAAATGCTCCATCATCTTCACCATGCTTACGGATTCTGATGCCGTCAGCACCGTCTTGACAGGAAAGAATGGGGTTATTGAGGGGATCAGGCCGGGATCGCTTGTGGTAGACGTGAGCACAATATACCCGGAAGATTCCCAGAGAATGGCTTTGAAGGTCATGGAAAAGGGTGCGGAGATGATAGATTCCCCAGTTATAGGCAGCGTAGATCTTGCCACAACCGGGACGCTGACGATAGCTGTTGGGGGATCTGAGGCTGCATTCATGAGATGCAGGCCCCAGCTGGAGACATTCGGGAAGAGAATAGTGCATGTGGGACCTAACGGCTTCGGACTCAAGGTGAAACTGCTGA
>JAJYRT010000155.1 GCA_021793945.1 Thermoplasmata archaeon | reverse complement strand
GATCCGTCAGTTCCGCCACAACAAATAATGGAACGACAGAGATATATTCAACTTTCGCTCAACAACAAGATAGCAGTGGAGACACTCTTTACGTGCAAGCTACTGCTTACTTAACAAGTGGCAATTACATCATATGGTCTGGTACACAGCATTTGACCGCTGGAAATGGTCATGTGATCGCTGGAGGAGACGGCACCCCTACAAGTAATCCAACTTGGTCTGACAAGAGTGGCTTTTATGATCCAGCATTCTATTACCCTCCTGACAATGCGTGGATATCTGATATGAACACAAACTCCATCTATCCAGTGTACAATTACCCCATAGAAACTTTTACGCCAGATAATACGATTCAGTGGGAACAGACTGGCACGGTTACTGTTAGTTACGGAATAAGTGGTACTACTTCTGCGACATTTGAAGGTGCGGGGACTTCCGCAACGGCGTCATATGATGTGAGTTACTCTTGGAACATTTATGCCTTTATGCTGGAGCCGACTGCACAGACAGAAACAACAGCTAGTTGGTTATTTTCGGACAACCAAGGTTTCTATGGCTCCTCACCTTTAGCTGCCCAGGTTAACGAGTCGGCGTCGGTGCATGCAGTGCTTAATACATACAATGCTATAACATCAGAAAATCAAGCCCAATTTCTTACAGGCTACACTTGGTGGGGTGCTCCTGAATACACTACAGTAAGCGTAAGTAACTTCTTCCTCCAAACCCCTTGGATAAGTTAGGGAGGTAGAATTAATAAAAACCACCTCTATAATCTTTTGTTGAAAGGATGGGTAAAACTTATGTCAAGACAAGGCAGAATCGTAGCCGTTCTGATAGTTGGATTTTTCCTAGTAACGGTAACCATAGTTTACTTGGAGGTCAATAAACCTAAAATGGGAGAATTAGAAATTCATGTCAGTGCTCTGCAGACATCTATTGCACAGGGTACTAACTTGACCATAATCCTGAACGTTTCAGCACGTGACATTTCCGGAAACTTCAAAATCAATGGTGATACTTACTTGGGAGGGATTAAGGTTGCGTATTATGGGACTAACAAGTCAGCAGCGGAAGAGAGTGGCCCCGCCATGGAATATGGGTTGGCGAAGTACATCCTGAACTCTGTGACCGGTGTTGTAAAAATACACTGGAACTCCACAGTGGAAAGCGGCCTCAATTACACGCTTGCTCCAGCTGGATACTATCGACTGTTTGAAGGTGGAAATATAGAAGAGGGAGAGCCTTCGGACACCACTGTGAATTTTAGCGTGGCTAACCAAACCATATCCGTAAACGGAGTATATGGCGCCGTTGTATTGAATAGCAGAAGTGTTTCTATTGCTGCGCTACCATTCGGAATAACCGCTCATCCGGTTGTAAATGTAAACATTAGTGTTAGCTTAAATGAAGAGATAATAAATCAATATTCATTCAGCGGTACAGTCCCGATTTACGAGTACTATCTGCTGAAATCTAGCGCGAAAAATTTAAATTACGAGACTAAAATTTATATAAATACCCCTGGAGGCATTATCCTCATGGTAGAGAATGTGGGGCTGGCGAAATGAAGCTTCTTGAGTGCGCGAATATAAAGAAGAGCTATGGAATATTTAGAAGCACTGAAGCAGTGAAAGGTATCGACCTTGGTCTGGAAAAGGGACAATGCATAGCTATCGTTGGCCCCAACGGGGCAGGCAAAACGACGCTTCTCAGGGTACTTGCTGGTGTAATTGCTGCTTTCCAGGGGAGCTTGAAAGTGGATGGAAAGATTGGCTACTGTTCAGAAACTACGTCTAATTATCCGTACCTGACCGGATATGAAAACCTCAAATTCTTCGCTGACGTCTCTTGTTCATTGTCCGCTGTAAAAGAAACCCTCAAAAAGGTAGGGTTGGAACGCGACAATAAGTTAGTGTATCAATATTCAAAGGGAATGAAGCGAAAGCTTGAGATTGCAAGGAGTCTCGTCTTGGATGCTGACATCGTAATAATGGACGAGCCTTTTGACGGCTTGGATCCAATCGCTTCAAAAGATATAGTAAATATCATAATCGGTCTGAAGAAAGAGAACAGGGGAATAATACTGACAAGCCATGATCTGTATCATATTCAGGAAGTCGCAGACGAAATCTTTTTCATGTCAAATGGTGTATTTTCAAGGCACGAAATCATAGGGAATCAGTTACGGCTTAAGATCGGGCTTCAAAACAAGGATGAAAAGAAAATTCGTCTGTCCTTCCTCGGTAAGCGTTTGATCCGGCAGGACAAAAATTTTATATATATTAATATCGAGAATACATGTCAGATTCCAGATTTAGTGGCGGAAATGGTTGAAAATGGTGCGAGGATTGATAGTGTTGGCACCGAGCCCCTGGAAGACTTGTTTATGGAGACGTTCAATGAACATGCTTAGACTTTTGTGGGCTGAAATGAAACTATGCTGGAGACACGCATTAAGATCCTATTTCTGGATAATCATCGCTTTTGGGTTTACGTTTCTTTCAGTTCTGGAAGCCTACAGTCTCACTACTGGATATCGTTTTGGCGTCTATCCGGTCAGGTGGGATTTCTTCTCAGTGCTTGAAGGCACGATGAAATACTGGTTAATTTTTGTCATATCCGCTTCTGTGTTGATATCGGAAGAGAGGGAGGACTCAACTTGGGATGTCGTGAGGTCCATTGGTGCGAACAAAGCTGCACTGTTGGCGGGGAAATTTGTATGGCTACAGCTTTATTCCTTGGTACTCTTGATCATGGGATATGCAGTAACCGCATTCTTCCTATTATCTAACTACATAAGGTTCAGTTGGACAGATATCTGGCCTCTCGTGGCGATTCTACTGTCGTTCTGGATAATGACTGCGCTCCTTAACCTTATCGGCTTGGTGTTCTCCTCTGTGTTTTCCAAGAAGATAACTTCAGTTGTCGTAGTGGTCGCAGGATGGATGCTATTATCTGTTATAGGGGGAGACATAATGAGTTCTTCATTTGTCGGTTCGTTTTTAAATCCCACTACGCCCGGTCCCACCGGTCTGCCTCTTGTATTCAAGATTGGAATCCTTGTGGATCCATACTATTTCACGGGAATGGTTGCTGATCTGAATTCATTGTATCTCATCAATGTACCGTTAGGCCCGAATAGCGGAGTCCAGCTGTCAACTCCAGTACTCTTTTTTTCACCGGGATTGGGGTACGTCTTGGTTTTTGCGGCCTTTGTCATGGCCTGCATTTTCCTGATATGGACTGCGCTGATGACAAAAGATCGGCGGGGATTATTTAATGGATCGTAGGGCGAAAAATGTATCAATAGCTGTAGTTATTGCGATTATTCTCGTGATTGCCGTCTATTACGGCATAGAGACTCCGGGTACAGCACCAAATAATAGCGGTAGGGGCGTCTCAGAGGGGCTATCATTGTCAGGCATGACAATCATAGTAAATATCCATAAATCAATCAACGGATCGCTCTCGGATGGAGTGCTATTTCATTTATCGGCTGGCGTTAACAAAATATTCCTTGTGATCTATTCCAATAACACCACAGGCGTCGTATATGCTATTGACCCTCATGGGAACATTTGGGATAAAGTTGGTGATGACATTGGGTTAAACTTCTCTGCAGGAGCCGCTTCCTACTCAGATCCTCCTAAAGTTGTCATACTTTCAGGAAACTGGACACTATATGCGTCGGGCTCTGGTCAGGGAAACTTGCATGCCATTCTTGCAATCGACTAAAAACATTTTGGTTCTTCATACATTTGTGTGGATATCCGGATAAAGCTGCAGATTACCGCACCTGAAATATATGGTACTCTTCAGGTGCTCCTTATTCCTGTATCCATAAGCCATCTTCTCTATGAGCGCTATCTTTGAATTGATACCTTCGGGCCTGGCGTTGGTTATTCTGTGAACAAAATATGCCATCACTCCCGCAAGATGATCCGTCGAAGGTCTGGAAGTTGAGGGGTACCAGAGGTTCTGGGTATACGACTATATAAACCAGAGGGTAAAAATGCTGGTGAAATCACCGAAGTGACCCGAAAACTGGGAAAATTCAGGGAGGATAAGCATCAAGCCAGAGGATCTTGGGATATTTGTTCAACAGAGAGCTATTCTGGAGATTTTTTTATATACTTGACAAATTATTATATATTCAAGAGAAATCTTTGTGAATATGCCGGCAGCGAAAAGAGTTATTGCCGCCCTTGATGTTTTTGACTCCAGGGAAGCAATCAGAATAGCCGGTCAGATAAAGGATGAAGTT
>JAJYRT010000014.1 GCA_021793945.1 Thermoplasmata archaeon | reverse complement strand
ACGCCCGAGCCGGGATTTGAACCCGAATCTGAGGCTCCGCAGGCCCCTAGGATATCCAGATTACCCCACTCGGGCAGGGTCGAAGTCCTATATTTTAGCATCTAATGTATTTTTGCCCGACTGAATGAACACATATCAAATCTGTGCCGAACAATGATAAGAAAGGATTAAAATTCACTTTAAAATATCCAGGAATGAATAATGGCCTCAAAGCCCTTACATTTACATCTCTTGCACACTTTGCGAACGATGGTACGGCCTTCATGTTCCCTGTTCTGATAGTGTATTACACGCAACTCGTACCGGTCACTGTCCTGGGTTCTCTGGCTATTATTTATGAGGTTATTTCCGGATTGCTCAGTATGCGCGTCGGTTCCTTAGCAGATGCTGGAGACAGAGACAATTCCTTGATTTCGCTGGGAATAGGTATCCTTGCTGGTTCAGTTATTGCATTTGCCATGTCCTTCATGTTCCGGCAGTACCTGTATGAATTCCTCCTTCTTGGAATTGTCATGCTTGGCATCGGTCAGGCATTTTACCATCCCCTTGGAGCCACCGTTCTATCTCAATCCTTCGGCCGTGAGAGAGCCCCGTCGGCTCTCGGTCTTAACGGAGCCATAGCGAGTTCAGGCAGAGCTGTAATGCCTTTTGTAATGGTATCCATGTTTGCCATAATTGGCATAGAAACAGGCCTGGGCGTCATTTCCATCTATATGTTCGCTGCTGCCCTTGCCATTTATTTTGGATTGAAATTCTTCCACCGTGAAAAATCGAAGACGGTTTCCGGAAGCTTTATCCCAGCGAAAAAAGCCCAAATTGGCGCCTACAGGAGTTTTCTGCTCCTTCTCACTATCATAGTTTTCATAAGATCTATGTTCATGATGGGTGTGACAACATTTGCTCCCACTTACCTCACCAGTGTCTTAAATTCAAAAAGCCTGATGAGCATACTGCTCTCCGTCAGCCTGTTGACTTCAGTATTTGGACAGCCAATTTTTGGATACCTTACTTCACTTAAAGGCGGTAAATTTACCATAGCCCTAAGCTCCCTCTTTTCTGTGTTGGGATTTTTTATATTCCTTTTCACAAAGAGCTTCGTCGTAATATTCTTCGGCTATGCACTGTTTACATTCATGGCGTTCACTGGGTTTCCGGTGCTCCTGGGTTACGTTGGACAAGTAGTCCCTCGTGAATTTTCTACAAGATCCAATTCAATGGTGTGGGGAGTTGGAAACACGGTGGGCGGTGCAGCAGGAATTGCGGTTTACACGGTTTTGTATCCATACATCGGACTTGCAGATGCCATGTGGATCATGTTGCTGTTTGCCATAATATCCGGCCTGATGCTTCCACTGCTCCCGGCTAAGAGTAAGAAATATGAAACCGTGACCTGATGAAAGGTCAGGTGCAATAGCCTTCCAATCATGCGATCTTGGTTCTAGAACGAATTAAGCAAGGTTTCATGAGTTAAGGCACAAAGGTGTGTGAAAAAATGAGAAAGCTAGTCAGCTTCGGCGGAGACGAGGTAAGCATTCCCGATAACCCAGTGAGAATAATCAGCTTCAGTCCGTCAGTTACCGAAATTCTGTATCAGCTTGGCATGGCAGATAAGATCGTGGGAATCTCTGCCTTCTGTGCGAGGCCGGAAGCTACCAGGTTGAAAAGACGCGTAGGAAGCTATGGATCGGCGAGAATAGAACTGCTTGAGCAATTGAGGCCTGACCTCGTGTTGACCATATCTGGATTTCAGAGAAAATTCTCAGATTCCGTAGCCGAAAGGTTCCCGGTGTACATGTTCGAGCTGCCCTCTACGGTAGCTGGAATTCTGGACCTGGTCATGCGTGTCGGAATAGTAGTGAACAGGATTGATGAAGCAAGACAACTTTACCGTGAACTGCTGAAAAAAGTGCCGGTGCAAAAGGGCACACATAGCGTTCGAGGGTACCTGGAGATCGACCTTGGGGGACCGGTATCTTTTGGTTCAATGAGCTATATCACAGACGCACTGTACCTCATGGGCGTCAACAGCATATACAGGAATTTCAGCAGTGAATGGCTGACGCCGGATGATGACTTAATTCTGCGTAATGATCCCCAAATCATTTTTTATGAACATAAAATGTATACAAAATTATCGGACGCAGAGATGCAGAAAATAGTGATCCAACGGAAGTGGGATGGAACTTCTGCCGGAAAAACGAAAGCAATTTTCAGGACTCCAGGCACTCTGGATTACTTTGCACATCATGGCCCATCTTTTATAACAGAGGTAATGCCATGGGCAATGAAGCAGATAGAAAGCACGATCCCTCATTAATGGGCAAAACCTTTGCGTCTGGGAAAAATAACAATTCGATAGCATTATATACGAATATTAGATAAGCACCTGTCTTTTTTAGACAAAAGGAAGTAATAGAATGGAAGGAACTACCAAAATAAAAGACCTAACACCTTCTTCAAGGCGTGTTAACGTTCTTGCAAAGGTTGTATCAGTAGGCGAGCCAAAATCGATCCAGACAAGATTTGGAGAGGAAAAGTCGGTAACGGAAGTAATCATAGCAGATGAAACCGGAAAGATTATACTTTCACTTTGGGGAGACCAGGCAGCTCAAGCTACTGACGGTGCGACGCTCTACATTGACAACGGATACGTTTCCCTGGTCAGGGGCCACATGAGACTTAACGTCGGAAAATATGGCACATTAAGCGAGGGTACTGAAGAGGTCCCGAGCACAAACGAAGAGCTTGACATGAGCGAGAAGGAATACGAAAACCAGTACAGAAGCGGTAGCGGCGGTGGCTTCAGAGGCGGTAGCAGCGGAGGATCAGGTTCCTATCGCAGATACGGCGGTGGCGGCGGAAGCGGCGGCAACAGAAGCTACGGCGGAAGAGGAAGAAGAGATTCCGATAACAACGAGGATTAATTTAATCCTCACTCATTTTTAAAAGATTTTTTAGCATTTCTAAGATACTGTTTTTCTCTGGCTAAGAAACATTTCCAGAATTTCTGCCGTGGTTGTGGCATCTTCAGGCTTTTTGTCTCTCCTTATCCTGCCATTGAATCTCGGAAATCTTATGGCAAGGCCAGATTCTTTTTCAACTGTTCCATAGGCGCAGGTGTGTATGGGACTGACCGTTATCTCTGCGCCTATTATCTCCAAAACCATTGTTGGATCAAGCCATATGTCCGGTTCCATATTTGAAACAACACGGGCGGGCTTGGTCTCGACCCTCTCTTCAGAAAGTTCCTTGGACATTGAAATCAGGAATTCATCCGTGAAACCTGAGCCCAGTTTGCATGTCGTCTCGAAGGTGTCATTGACCTGGTTGTAGCATGCCATTAAAAGGGCCCCGTATTTTCCTTTCCTTCTGCCCTGTCCACCGAAGGCTCCAACAACGACAAGATCGAGTGTGTCGGATAATTCCGCCTGATAATCCTTCTTCAACTTGATCCACAGCCATCCTCTTGCCCCTGCACGATAAATTGAGTTTTCGGCAAGACTCTTCGCAACAACTCCCTCACAGCCGTCCGCTATCGACTGATTGAAAAATGCCCTGATCACGTCCTCGTCACTGGATACAAGCCTCCTGGCCAGCTTGAATGACTGTCCTTCAATAACTGCCTTCTCCAATATTGATCTCCTTTCGCCATACGGTTTTCCGGCAAGCGACTCTCCATTAAGGTAAAGGATATCGAAAAGGAATACAGTAATTGGGATCTCGCTCTGCATCTCACCAAGTCGATATTTTCTGCCCCTGCGCTGGGAGACAAATTGGAATGGATAAAGTTCTCCCGTTTCAGGGTTATAGGGGACGGATTCACCATCAAGTATGCATGAATCACAGGAGAATGTCTCTGCAACCGCTTTAACTATGTCTGGAAATTGATCTGTGACGTCCTCTGTACCACGAGAGAATATTCTGACTTTCCCACCGGATTTGTGTATCTGTGTCCTGAGTCCATCATATTTATATTCAAAAGCAGCACCCTGATCCATCTTTCCCATTATGGATCTTATATCATGAAGCCTTTCTGCAAGCATGACCTTGAATGGTATGAGCGGTTCAGGGCCTATTGCCCGAATGGCTTCGATGTCACCGTTCCTTAGCAGTTCGGCTATATGCCCGATATCAGGGTGAAAATTGTACGCGTTGTCAACTGCCTCGTGGTCTGCCTTTGCGGCAAATGCAAGTGTCAATGCATCTATTATGGTGGAATCAGCTATTCCCAGGCGCAATTTTCCCTCGATGATTCTTGATATGTATTTGGAATCCGCAGGGGTGCCACTTATGAAGATGTTCTTGAGAGTGTTGATTTTCATTGCGATGCTCCCCTGTCCCTTTGACTCGGAGAGTTTCATCAGGGATTCATGAACTGATCTCACAGTAAGCTCCTGAGTTTCGAGGGAAGCCTGCCGCTTGGTGCTCATTATTGACTCAACCAGTTCTCCAATGTCTCCCTCTTTCACCAGGCGGGATCCTATCTCTTTCTCGGGAAGCCCGGATACTGAAGAAAGCGCCTTTATAATGATCTTCTCAGATACGCCTGTTTCGATACCCTGATAATCCGGTGCAAGCTTCCCCTGCATGAGGTAAACAAGTGTTTTAAGGTCGTCTCCAGACTCCTTCATCAGATCAACAAGGATAGAACTCAGTTCAAGCCTCTTCGTAGTCTTCGAGAGTTCTTCGAAACTCTTCGTAACCTCCGAGAATTTCACGACCTATGATCCCATGGATGGTTAAAAGTATAACTGAAGTCAGGAGCTTCTCCTGTCACCCGATCAAGCAGAAATTTCTCCGTAACGAGCTTAGCCTCGGTGTGATGGATTTCATCTCTGAGTATCTTGGGAAACTTGGGGGATGGAACGTTGATAAATTGTATCCCAGAGTAAAAAATGTCCATAAGGACAAGGAAGCATGGTTCCGCCAGCCCGGAAAACCGGGATTTGAGATCGAATGGATCGCAAAGTGGATTAGATTCCTGATTCCAGAGAGAATAGGCAATAATACTGCGTATCTGGTTCCACAGAAAACTCTGGCCATAGAAATCCACATAAACCAGGTTACCGGATTGCCTTACGTCGATGCGATCTATGGTCCTTATGGGTATCCTGCCATCGGTTCTGGAAAAACAGGAAAAATCATGGGTGCCTTCGAAACGGTGCAGAATTGATGAAATTATGTCAAGCTGCACGGACTCAGACGCAAGGATGTAGCGATATACTTTCATGTCGCAATGTCTTGGCCTGAAAGTACTGTCAACAGCAGCATATGAGTGCAGGATCAAATTTTTCCCGCCTGAGTTGACTATTCCAGAAATTTTTTCGGGTCTTTCGTCCGAGTCTATGTAAACTGCGTTTCCAACGGCAGATACACCTCTGTCGGTTCTCGCAGCTGACCTGATCCCGCAATTGATCCCTGCGGCCATTAGTCGTCTGATAATTGTATCCTCAACGCTGTTCTCACCGTTTCCTTTCTGGTATCCGGAGAACTCTGAGCCATCATATGCGAACTTGAAGACATAACCCATTTCATATTACCTCAGCGAGATTATTTATGCACCTCGATATTTTGCCTTGATGATAAATGTTGCTGGACTCGGGGTTGCAGGATCTTACCTCCTGAGGAGGTTGAACCAGGAAGGTTTCGATTCTCTGGGCTTCGACCCCAAACGCCCGGACTATTACATTCCATGTGGTTATGCCACCAACCTTGACAGAATTAAAACCTTTGCCAGTCGCGCTGGACTGGATCTGGAAGAATATTCCACGGTGCGATCCAATTCAGTTACTTTTTCCGGAAACGAGTTTGGTCCGGTTGAATTCTCCGGGCGTGGAATCGGGACCTTTGACAAGAACCGTTTCGAAAGAGACCTGATAGCGGGTGTCCCTACAAGAATGGCAGCGTTCAGGAAGGCCGAGGGCGGATCTGTGACAATAGATGCTACTGGTGTCTCCAGACAGATTCTTGGAAAGGTGGAAGATGATCACTTGATGTATGCCAGGGAGATTATTTCAGGGAAGGCTGATCATAGAGATTTCTATTTTCACTTCTTTGAGAAAGGAACGGGTTATTACTGGGAATTCCCAATTGCAGGAGGCTATCACATTGGGGCCGGAGCGCTGACGCTTGATATGGTTGATGAAGCACTTCGATCAGTACAGCCGGGTTTCACGGTTGGCAGGAAGATAAGGATGAAACCGCTCCTTGAGAACATGAGCAGAGGCAATGTTATCGGCGTAGGTGAATCAATAGGGCTGGTCTCCCCCATAACTGGAGAAGGAATAATGCCTGCACTGGAATCAGCGGAAATTCTTATCCAGATCATGAAAAAGCAAGATGATCTCGATATTATCAAGATGGACTACCGGAAGCAGATAATGAAGGCATATGGCTACTATGAACAGCTGTACGACCTGGTTTCAGCAATACAGAATGGAAAAACACTGGGTTTCTCAGCTCTACGTACTTCATTGCTGGCAAGAAAGGATCTCATAGGCTTCGGCATCGATTTCAGCATAAGAAAGGTTATCCGGCACTTCATATGACCTTCAGATTACACCGCCGTCGACGGGTATCATTGCATCGGTAGTTGCACCGAACGCCTCCTCGTCGATCAATGAAAGGAGCACATTTGCAACGTGATCTGGAAGAACCTCACGCCTGAGCAGATTCTGGGTTTTGTATTCCTCAACCGTCTGCCCCTTTGCCATGGCTCTGGCCTCCAGTACCCCGTTCTCCCAGATCCGGGAACCACGAAAGATCTTATCTGGATTTATGATATTGGCTCTCACGCCGAAGGGCCCGCCCTCCTTTGCAGCATAATGGCATACGTGTGCTGCGAAGGCCTTGGATGACCCGTAGGAAGTCATTCCAGCACCGGGATGCAGAAGATTCTTTGTAATGTTGTAAACAAGATTTCCTCCAATCTGCTGTGCCTTCATTATTCTCAGAGCCTCCTGTGTTATGATGAAACTGGCACGTCCGATGACTGCATAATGCAAATCGAGGTCCTCGATCCTTACGTCCTCTATCATGTCACTTTTCAGGATGCCTGCGTTGCTGAACACGATATCGAGCCCACCATATGTTCTTATCACTTCCCGGAACATGCCCCTTATCTGGTTCTCCCTGGAAAGATCAACGACCGCCGGAAGACTTGCGATTCCAGTTTGGGCTGAAATTTCCCTGGCAATTTCACTGATTTTGCCGTCCAGATCGCACGCAATGACGGTGGAGCCGTTTTGCGATAGCTTTCGGAATGCCTCAAGCCCTATTCCGTTCGCTGCTCCAGTTACAAGGGATATGCTACCCTGAAGTTTTTTTGGCCTGAATTTCTTGAGTTTTGCCTCTTCCAATGGCCAGTATTCCATGTTGTAGGCTTCCTGCCGGGAGATAAACTCGTGATGCGAAATTGCGTCAGCGTTTGCGTTGACCATAAATGTGTGCAGGGCAAGGTCATGAATAATCCTTGCTTCCTTTTCAGTTATTCCTGCGGTTATAATCCCGTATCCCCTTATCACGATGATTGACGGATAGGGATCGTGCATTGGGTACCCATGAACATATTTCCTGTAGTCCTCAGCATATTTATCGGCAAATTTTTCAATTGACTCCTGGATGTTGTCCAGGTTCTCCAGGTAGAGATAGTCATATTTCGTCCTGATGAGCATGTCGGGAGTCGCAGGACCATACGCAGTAAACTGCTGTCCCTCGATAGAGCGTGCTATCTCCCCGGAAATGCCGGATGAGTCGATGTTCAGTATCTTTTTTCCGCGTCTCGATAAGCTGCCGCGAATGACTGGGATTGCCTTCTCTGCTTCTGTTTCAGGAATTGCCTCAAATATTGCCTTGAACCTGGAAGGCACCCCTTGGCCTATGTACTTATCCGCGGCAGAGACGATTTTCTGGTGCTTGTTCCAGGCTTCGTCAGCCCGGTCTGAAAATGTGAACAGCCCATGCCTGGAAAGCACAATTCCGTCCACCTTTCCGATTGCTTCCCTTCCGAGGGAAAGGATCGCCCTGGCGAGAGTGAACCCCGGCGGTATGTAGGGCAGCACAATCACATTGCCCAGTATATCTCTGACTGCATCTGCAGAAAGGTCAGTGTTGGTTATCGACAGGATTGCATCCGCGTGGGAGTGCATAACAAAGGTATAAGGAATGAATGCATGAAGAAAGGTCTCCACAGAAGGGGATGGCTCTGACGGATCCACCATGCTTTTTCTCAGGTAATCAGCCATGGCTTCATCGGTCATGCTCTCAATCTTTTCTGCGGCTGACAAGTCGTCGAGCCTTAGCCCCGTGAATCCACTCTCCTCTATGGTTGAGAGATCTGATCCGCTTCCCTTTACCCTGAGAACCATAAGATCCTTTCCGGTATGATCAACCTCGTGCGTCTTTGCCGAAGTGTTTCCTCCCCCATGCAGGACGAGATTTTCATTCGAACCGAGTTTTCTTGAATAGTTTACCAAATCGACCATGGTTTCTGATCGTGAACCATCTGATTGCATTGGCATGGAATAACCTTGAACTTTATAACCGTTGATCTCCACGCAGGACTATTTGTTCAGGACAATCACGGGTCTGCCCGGCCAGGCTATTTTTCCATTTACAGGATCGTCGACTCTTCTTACTTCCATCTTTGCACTTAAAATTGATTCTATAAAGCTCCTGTTAGCTTCAATTGCAGAATATTCATCAACGCCATTGAGAGAAATGCTCTTCCGGTTTCTCGTAAAATCCTGGATCATGAACCTGTGTGCCTTGTCTACCTTCCCGTAATCACCGTCCGTGAGGATCCTGGCAAGTTCCGCGGTTTCCTTTCCAGCTGTATAAACTTGAACTGTTTTCGGTGTTATTTTGGTGATCGCCATTATGGATCTAATATCTGAAATCAGCTTCTGTACATAGCTGTCTTCCTCGATTACCACAGTATCGATAGATAGTTCCGGCTGCCTGTTAAGCTGCTGGATGGAGACGAATGATTCGCCAATATGCCTGTGCCAGTATTCCTCGGCCGTATGCGGTATGGCAGGAGAAAGTGCTATGAGCCAGTCCTTCATCACTTTTCCGATTGCGAGACCTGTCCTGCCTCCCCTGGTCTCACACCTCCTTAGATCATTAAGGACCTCATAAAATATGGAAACGAAAGCAGATCGGATGTTGTATTTTTCCATGTTCTCAATGTAACTCTTCAGATGCATATAGAAAGATGAGACAAACCACTTCTCGGCGCCATTCATCTCATCCTCGATCGGTTTGTAATTGTCAAGTATCTGGACAAAGCTGTCATACCTCTTCCTCAGTGCGTTTACATCAGCTTCATTCCAGTCAAGAGTTGACGAAAAGTCTGCCCCAACCGCCACATAAAGTCTATAGATATCGGCAGAATATTTCCGGGAAACTGCCATTAAGGACTCCCCGTTACCCTTGCTCTTTGAGATCTTGCGTCCATCAGCGGTAATTATCCCGGAGATAATCAGTGCCGATGGGAGGTAGCTTCCGCTGAAAATGGCGACGTGATTAAGAATATAGAACGCAAGATGGTTTGTCAGGTGAGGGTAGGAAGTAAGTCTAACATCCACTCCGTACCAGTACTCCATCTCTTTCCTTGCTTCATTTGCAAGTTTGAGGATTTCCCCTGGATATCTGCTTTTTTCCAGCGCTGGTTCATTGGTGAAGATATATTCTAGTATCCCGGGATCTATTTCACCTGCAATGTCCTTAATTTTCCTCAGGTAATTTGAATTTGTATATACTGCCGGATAGATCGTGGAATCAGAGAGCGATTCGATGATCCACCGCTCATCCATTGGAAGGTGCGTTCCAAGTCCACGAAGCCTTGCGCATGGCCTCTGCTTCAGCCAGTCGATTGTTTCCTGCATTGAACTCTTGTAATGATCAGGTATGAACTGCATGTCATCCACGAGCTTATGAGCCCTCTCCTTGAGCCATTCCAGTGAGTAATCCAGAAACCACTGATCCCTAAGCACCGCAACTATGACCCTGTCGCCAGTCCTGGTCTCCGCCTGGCGCGACGTTTCATAAAATATCAGTGCATCTCCATCTTCAACGAGTGTTTCCCTTATTTTTTCACGTGCTCTTGCCACGGACTGGCCGGAAATAACCGGAAGGCCCTCAACCATTATCCCCCCGTAGTATTCTGTGCGGTACAATTCTACGTTAACCTCCCTCAGTTTCTCGTAATCTGATAGATCAACGGAATGTGCCCTCTGCATTACAGCATCTGCCGGATTCTCTATAGTGATTATCACCCTCGGCTGAATGTCAAGCCCCTTCCTGATAACCTCTGCGTAATCAATTATGGAGTGCCCCGGAACTGAATAGACAATTCCCGACCCGTTTGATGGGTTTACAAAATCAGCTTCATATACCTTGACCTTCAACCTTTCAATGGGAGTGTAGAATTCCCTGCCAAGTATCTCCCGCTTTTCCATTTCCCTGAGGAATTTAACGCCATCACGCTGATATGACAGTTTAGTGTATGCTTCGGACGATACAGCTACAGGATCACCGTCAAGCTCTATAAGAACGTAATGCCCTGCACTGCTGATCCACAGGTTGGTGATGCCGAATATTGTTTCAGGTCTTATGGAAGCTGCAAGAAGAGAAAAATCCTCTGACCTGAACTTCACTGCGGTAAACTCCTCGATTGATACCTTGTCTATATCTCCATCACTAATGTCGTCCTCGCCAACCGCGTTATTCTCGGCCGGACTGAAAAGAATCGGATACCTTTCCTGGTGGATCATTCCAAGCCTTTGTAATTTAAGAAATTGCCAGCGGACAAAATCCTGATAAAAATCGTCGGCTGAAGTAAAGCGCCTTGACCAGTCTATGGAGTAACCCATTGAGGTAAAGTCCTTAACCGTTGCATCGGAAAAATAATCAGCTATGTTCTTCGGTTCTACCATTGTTTTGAGTATCTTCTGGATGTTTTGTTCCGGCTCGTATGTGGCTATGTCCCGGGTAAGCTGAGATATGGCTTTTGCTTCCCCATTTCTCAATCTGCTTGCAAGTGCAAGGATAGGGGTTCCACTCTGGTGAAACCCCATGGGAAAAAGAACGTTGTAACCGGTGATTCTTTTGTATCTTGCAATCACGTCTCCGAGGGTATAAGTCCTCCCGTGACCAACGTGCAGTGACCCGTTGGTGTATGGCCATGGTACTGTAATAAGAAACTTTTTTTTATTCCTGTCAAGTGCCGGCTGGAAAATCTTGCTTTTGGACCAGGCTTCCTGCCATTTCTTTTCAGTGTACTGGTCCATTGAACGCACCTATACTATCAGGACTGCAGCAGCAACGGTTGTGGTCCATTCGCCGGATTTAAGAACAACGGCGGTTGAGCAAATGTTGCGGGTGGTCAGTATCTTGTCCTCAAGAACGTATTCCTTCTTGTTGTCATCCCAGACCAATTTGTCCATCAGTCCCATGGTGCTCGCCAACATCTCTGCCGCGAGCTTCTCAGCGTAGTAGCCAGCTACCTTTTCTGTCTCCCCAAAACTGTGGTGTTCGCTGAGGTATCCCCACTTGCTCTGATCCCTGGGTATAGCGTAGCCGATTGCAGCCGAAATCATCCTGTTGAGCTCATTTGTGGAATTTCTGGCAAGAACCGAGAATAATATCTGTCCAGGAGATAGGAGCTTTATTCCATCCTCTCTCGAAACGGTTTCTGCAAAGGGCGGGAAAATTGAACTTATGCTGGATAAGTTGTAAGGAGCTATTCCGGCATCCCTCAAAGCCTCCTCAAATGACTGAAGCTGGCTTTCACCGCGGCCCACGCCACGGGTAAAAAATATCTTCTTTGGAACTAATGCAGACATATGGGCTGATCATTAACACTTTTAAATGCTTTTTCATAACCTCATGAAAATTGTGTTGTACACGATGCAGGTCTCTACAAGTGAAGTGACCTTAGATATCAAAAATTATCCTTGCATATCCTTTTGATGTGTTTACCTCCAGATCATGATAGGTCACAGCTTTCAGGACGTATTCGTAACTCATTCCCTCCCTTATTTTCATGCCTTTCAACTCTGCATTAATACTTCCTGCTGTTATTGAGAGGCTGTTAATGTCAAAAAATATCACCCCATCTGAATCGATCCTTTGTACGACCAGTGAAAGCAAGTTCAAGATCAGATCCTCCTTTGTGGCGCCTTCCACCTGTACCGTCTCCGTGATATCAGCTTGAAATCCAGTGTCTGGGAAGACGAGTTCGGAAAGTGCAAAGACGGAGTTTTTCAAAATCTCGTTAAAATCAGAACCGTAAACAATAATACCAACATCGCCGGTATGATCGATAATTTCAAATTTCAATAAAAAAGATATATTGGTAAAATAAAAAATTTGTGATTACTGTGGCTTCTCAGATGATATCACAGGAATGGGCTCATCAAGGTTGAGACCGATCTCATCCGTCGCGAGTTTCCTTCCTATGCTCTTCTCATAGAAGTCGATTATGTTCTTCTTGTCTTCCTTTGTGTAGTCCCTGAAATATTTGTCTTTCTTGAGTATCTTCCCAGTTCTCTCCTCGTATGTCTTTGCCGGGATGGAGTACTTCCTCTGGGTTGCATCCCTGTAAAGCTCAGGTATCACATTGAAGGCACAGAATGGCACAACTCTTCCATCAGGCATTGCATAGTGGATATCACATCTCTCGACCCTGTCAACATCGTATGTGTAAGGATCCATGAAGTGCATGAATCCTATGAACATAGACTTGTAGTGGAACGCCTTGAGACCATGGTAATCGCCCTCCGTGAAAGCGTTGTAGACCATATCCTTCAGCTTGAAGTCCTTAGGAGCTTTCTCGTAGTCGACAAATTTCTTCAGCTTCAGGAGCAGTTTTGCAACAGACTCGGTTTTCTTGAGTCTCTTGTAGCTGGATGCCTTGATCTCATCTCCCAGCTCACCCATATACTCGAACATACCCTTCACGTCTATGAAGCGCGTGATTGGGGTAACCTTGTCGCCATCCTTGAATATGTATGTACCCATTCCGCAGGCGAAATGGATAGACAGTTTGTAGGTTTCCTGGCCCTTTAGTGCCTCCACGAAGTTTGAAACCTTGGTGGTAGCTGGCACTGTGAAGAAGTCCTCTCTTCCTATCATTCCATCGGTCTGCTGCTCTATTTTCTTTATAGCCCCAGGTATCGTTACTCTCTGTTTTTCCCTCATCCTGTCAGGCATCCTGCCAACAAGACTTACGGGCTGGAAGTTAACTGCCCTAACCACATCTATGTTTGACAAGCCGAATCTTATTATGTCACCGAGGTAACTGTCGTTGATTCCGCCTATAACTGTGGGCACCAGAACAACACCAAGCGGGGCTTTCCTGTAATTCTCAAGAGCTGCAGGTATCTCCCAGAAGTTCTTTGGGTTAGATCTGGGGGTTGGGCCGTCAAAACTCGTGTATATAACATTGGAGCCGGCTTCCCTGACTTTTTTGGGGAAATCCGGATCGAAGGCAGCCCTGATGCTGTTTGTGTTCAGCTGTATATGCTCGTATCCCTCTTCCTTGGCTATCTTTATGATATCTATGATATCGTCCCTTATGGTAGGCTCTCCGCCGGTTATCTGGACGGCGTTCGCACCCACAGGTTTCTCGTTTCTCATTCTCCTGAGCATCATTCTTACCTGGTCCTGCGACGGCTCGTATATTGGCTCATTCTCCTTCGCATAGAAGAAGCAGTACCAGCACGAAAGATCACAGCGGTTTGTTACAACTACATTGCCCAGACCAGTATGTGACTTGTGCTTTACACACAGACCACAGTGAGTGGGGCATATAATTTTCTCCTCGAGGAATGCAACGTGCGGATTGAGGATCTTAACTCCCTTGTCCTGGAATTTCTTTGCTTCCTGGTACATGTCGTAGTCTTCCCAGTACTTTTCCTTGGTTACGCCATGTTCAGCGCATTCCTTTATTAGCTTAACCTCTCCGCCATTCTCATAAACCACAGCCGGAATCCTCATCTGATCAAATTTCTCATCATCAACGCAAAGCGGGCACAGACTCTCTGTTACCCTAAGGACCATCATGTCTGATGTAATGAGATGGCCAAGACGCTTTACAAATTCGTCAACTGTCTTGAAGGGCGCGTTCTTGCTTATCTCGAAATCGCTCGCAAAACGGATTTCGGGATACTTATTCATCTCTTCAGTGATCATCTTTCATTTCACCTATTGCTTTAGGGAACAACTTTACTCATATTAAAAGTATTTTGTAGTTAACGGTACTAATTAGGCTCCATGGCAATTAGCTGCCGGACATACAAAGCAGAAATTTATATATAAAAAACTGTCATAATTCGTTAACGATTGCAATATACGATCCTGTGAATTTAAATGACCTGTTTTTCCGTTTCTTCCTGGAAACCCAATCCATTGGCTTGTTAATCATCTGAATAATAAAGATCATAATTTAGGTAACAATACTGGACTTCTATTCTGATTTTAAGCTACAATAATTGGATAATAACATTGATTTCATCTATCGCAAATCTTAAAGAATAAATACCTCTGAGTGTATACAGTGCCCGAGCGGGTGTGGTGTAGCCTGGTAACACGCGAGCTTGCCAAGCTCGTGCCTCGGGTCCAAATCCCGGCACCCGCATCTCTGGGGCCTTTGTTTATTTCAAGCATCTTTGTGGTCTATGCCGATTTGTGATAGAAACAACAGCCCGGAAGTTCTGCGAATTGAATCCACAACTTCACGGCTGTTTCCGTCAAACTCCGGGATGATAATCTTACAATCCGGCTTATCAACATGCCTGCGCCCAAACCTGTTGCATATTTTGAAATCAACCGGAAGGCCCATTCTATGAAAGTCTTTCTCTATTTCACCGGCCTGCATTCTACTAAGATCATCATCTCCCGTGACGAGGAAAAAATGTGAACTTTCAAGTCGATTCCAGACATGGTTCGCCAGTTCTCTCCACTGGTCTAGCACCTTCAGCACCTTGTGCGATCCAAACTTGTCCTTAACCTTCAGATAGAATTGTATATCCCTGCCAATGTGGTTGTAAAAATCCTGTTCAAGCGCAAGAAGATGCATTGTTGCAGATGAGGCAGCGGTATCCCAGACCACGTAATCATATTTTCCTGAATCCTCAAGATCTACGATGCTGGATATCATGAATTCCTCCGGAACCCCTGGGGCGCTTGCAATGTGGCTTAGTATGGAACGGTCGGTGTTTATGAATTCACTCAGTATTGCAAAAACGTCTTCACCGTACTTCTGAATCCATTTCTCGGCTATTTCGCTTTCCTTCAACTCGACTATTTCCAGTTTATCATCTCTTGTGAGAAGATACTTAAGGGATGGCATGAAATCCGTCGAAACCGCAATGGTCCTGCCGATGCTTGCCAGTTCCATGGCATAGGCTGCGGCGATTGTAGTCTTTCCGACTCCGCCTTTCCCTATGAAAGAAAGTATCATATTTGATAATAAGGACAGCGATAATAACTGTAGACCCTAACAATTCAGCCAGAGCCTCTTCAATAATAATATAGGGTTGTGGAATTATCTGCTCATGGTTACGCTGGTAGATGGAGTGAGCCTGGCAAGGATAGATAGGGTTGGTGCATACATAGATTCCCTCCAGCTTAAAGGGAGGCAAATACTCATGCCATCACCTGATGGCCGGGAAACCCATGGCGGATGTGCAGTAATGATTCCCTTTGCCAATCGCATAAGAAATGGAGTATATAGCTGGGAGAATCATACATACAGCCTACCCAGGAACGATGGACTGAACAGTATCCACGGCCTGGTGAGGCATGAAAAATGGGAGTATGCAAACGAAGAGGAACAGAATCACAATTCTACGACACTTCAATACAGGTTAGCAAGTACTGGTTATCCTACGATCCTTGAAATAGTGAATGCCTACTCTCTGGGAAGAGACTTCTTCAACATCACCACAACAATCAAGAACACAGGGGAAATCAGCTCGCCACTGGTGGTTGGATTTCATCCCTATTTCAATTTCCAGGGCAGATGGCAACTCAAGCATGACTCTGAAATCATGATGTTAAACTACAGGGATCGGCACTTTCCGGATGGATCTACCTTGCAGGTGAATTTCAATGATGATGAAGCAATGCACCAGAGAAGCTTCGATAACTGTTTCGTCGGCGGAGGAAATTTGGTATTTTCAGCCGGCAATTATGACATCAGGATCACCAGGAGAAACATGAACTATTTTGTCCTGTATAACGGCCAGTATTCAAGCGGGCAGTCTGTGGCAATAGAGCCCATGACCGGTGCTCCAGATGCTTTCAACAACCAGATCGGGCTAGTTACGATTGAGCCCCAAAAAACCTTCGATTGCGGCTTCAGGATAGACTTGATGGAAAGATGACTTCCCCCCGATCACAATCACTGCTTTCTGAAAACCCTCATCGTTGAAGATCCGTCGAATATATAATACGGAAATGGCTCGCTGACTGAAACATCGACACCGTAATCCCTGTAATATGGAGCCAGATTATATCCCGTTTCGGCGAAAACCAGCACAGAGGTGTTGTTTTCCCTGGCAGTTTCGATTATTTCAGTCAGTGTTCGTGTGGATATTACCATTCCTGTTACTATAGCAACATCTGCTTTCTTCAGGAACTCCTTGTTATACCGGTTTCCGTCAAATATGTCAACCTGCCCCTTGGTGCTCAATAATTCCTCTTCCAGGTCAGTTACTAGATACTCAGGATTGAATGATTTTGTCAGGATTGTATAGAATGTCCCCACATATCCGATGTTCAAAACAACGGGCACCTTGGACTTTAGTTCAGACCTTGCCTGTTTGCCGTTTATAATCCTCGAAACCTCACTTGCGATAATTTCAGCTCTGTACCTTGACTTGGATGTCGAATCGCCGCTGATCTCCACCTCCAGATCGGGCTTGATCCTCGGAGTATCATAGACGGAGTCGAGGATTGCAACCTTTAGAGGGAAAGCGGAATCATTATCCATATCGACCTCGTTTAGTGTTTTGCCAATTATGGTACGGTCTATTCCAAAGGATTCATTGGGAGCTGCATAACATGAACCCTGGCCATAGGTTGTCTGGACGACGATAACCTTGTACGTGAATAATCGTTCATTCCTTGACGGCTTGAAATTCAGGTTGATCTCCCATATGCCCTTTATGGATATTTCATCAAAGTTTCTTTCCTTCCTGGCTCTCGCCAGAAGCGAGTCATATATCTTTTCCCTGTCACTCATAAAAGCACCATGATGTTAAAAAGACACTGCTTGAACAGCGCCCGCAAAAAACCGATGGCATTCTTCCATTTAACCTTTATCGGATGTTCCCATGAAATTCAAAAAAATTTTCCTCAATTAACTAACAAAGTTTTAACCACGCCTAAAAATGAAGTCACCATGGAAGAAAATGCTTACGGAGATCATGTTCTGAACAGCGAAGGCTTTGAGAGAGAAGGTTGTGATTATACATACAATGGATTAAGCCTGGCTTCATTGATATCCCGCATAGAAACTCCATCCTATATCTATTTCCTGGAGATCCTGACCCGCAAGATACAGGAATTGAGGAAATTTTTGGCATCAGTTAAGGCATCGGGGACAGATATTTTCTACTCCGTGAAAGCGAACCCCGCATCCCAGATCCTAACTACCATACTGGAAAGCGGCCTGAATGTTGAAGTCTCATCAATGGGAGAATTGGATCATGTCATGAAGACTGGATTCAACCCTGAAAGAATAATTCTACTTGGCCCTGGCAAGGATGAAGACCTGATCAGGAGAGCGTCAGAAATGCATATCAGGGGGATAATCGCCGAGTCCTTCCGGGAGCTGGAATTGATCAGAAAGTATTATGATGGAAATATGGTCGTTTTGGTAAGGCTTAACATGGAGGACGAGACTTCAAGGGCACTTGAGAGCATGTCTGGATCTGAAAGCAAGTTTGGGATTGACGTGAAGAATCTGGATGAGATTGTCCAGAGATCCAGTTTTGTTCCGGACGGTAACTTTGGATTCCAGTACTACCTCGGCAGCCAGGTTCTGGACTACAAGGAGTCACTACGGCTTCATGAAAAAATGTTATCATACATGCGGAAAGTCAGGGAACGCGTTGATTACATAGACCTTGGAGGCGGATTTGGAGTGCCCATGACTGAAAAGGATGTGCAGTTTGATTTTGAGCTGTTTTCCTCCGGGCTCAACCGGATACTCAGGGACAATGGACTGGACGGAAAGAAAATATGGTTTGAGTCGGGTAGATTTCTTGTTGCGGATTGCGGTCTCTTCGTGACAAGGATAGTGGACATAAAGACTGCCGGTAATGGTGTAACTACGCTGACAACAGATGGTGGAATGAACAATTTTTTCAGGATTGCTTTCCTTGGTGCAGAGCATCCAATCAGGGTCATTGGCAGCGGTACCTCATTAACGCTAAAGCATGCCACTGTCTGTGGACCTCTTTGCACGCCAATAGACTGTTTCGGGAAGAATATCCCCATACCGGATTGCGTAAGAGAGGGAGACGCAGTTCTGATATTCAAGGCCGGGGCATACGGCCTGAGCATGAGCCCGGTGCTTTTTCTTCTTCAGAAAGTGCCGGGGGAGTATGCTGTGAAAAATAATAAATTGAGCGGATCATATCACCCTCCGATCGGCGCCGAAACTGTGCTCAATTTCATTTACGCACGGGATGGAAGTGAACTTCATTGATCGTATACAATACATTTTTATTCGATTCTTGCTCTAACCTCTAGTTTGATAACAATAGCCGATGTTGCCCTTGTGGTATTGTCACTGATTGCAGTTACGGTATCTCTCGCATACAACTGGAAGTTATTTCTCAGAAAATATGCACTCTCCATTCCCGTAATTGCAGTTATATTTTTTGTCTACCATTCATTTCTTGTGTTTCCAATTTTTGTCCTGTCCCTGATCTCAGCGTCCATGCTTTACTCCCTGCAGTTCTATCTTCCATTCGCTGCTGATTTCGGTTTAATCCTGTATTTCCTTGCCGTTTATGGGAAAACCTCTAGCGCTACTCCCATAGACATAACAATATCCCTCGCAACTATTCTTGTCATGCTTGAGGACAAGAGAATAAGGGATTTTTCACACAGCAATGATCAGTCAAGAGGAATATCAAAGGAGAGGGAAATTAACCGAGACTATGTGCAAATAGGCATAGGCATTATTGTGCTTGTTTTTGTCCTCTCGCTGGGTTTGCATAATTCCGCCTGGATCCTTACCGTTGCAGTGCTTGCACTTTATCTTTTAGGAAACTACTTCTCTAATAATGGAACTAACTATCTCGGAAATTTCCTGAATTCACTTGAGAGGGAAAGTACCCCGCTTGGTATAGGGGCAATATGGCTTGCTGCTGGCCTCCTGCTGGCTGTGGGGATAGTCAGGAATCTGGAAGTGCTGGCCATAATTATATTCATACTTATGGTGGGTGATTCTCTGGCGACAATTATTGGATCATCGGTGAGGTCACCAAAACTTCCGTACAACAGGAGAAAGTCGGTTGCCGGTTTGCTTGCAAATTTTATTCCTGCGGCAGTCTTCGCTTTTGTCCTCCTGGGATATGCTGGCATTGTATTTGCTGCGGTTGGGTCTGTTGTTGAAAGTGCCGCGAGATACCCCCTGGATGACAACTACATGATTCCGCTGGTTCTCGCTGCGATGTCCTTTTTCATCTAAGACCTTGGAATATAGAAGAATATCTCATCAGGCTGATTGGCATCAGTGAATCCCAAAGCTTTGTAAAGCCGCTTTGCCGGATTTGTGTCAGAAACCCACAGGACTGCTTTCAGGTAGCCGAGTCTCTGCATCTCAAAGAGAGAACGCATCAGAAGAGCTTTACCAATTCCCTTGCCTCTCAGTTCCCCCCCAATGGCTATGTCCGCGAGAAGGGGTATTCCTCCGCCAGATCTCGGTCCTTCCCCAGAAGTGAAGATGATGTATCCGGAAAGCTTGTCTCCGGAGTATATTGAAAAAGAAGCGTCCTGGATTATCTTCCCATACTCACCGTTGAAGAGAGATTTTGCCGTTGCAAGGCTCTGTTCAGGTGTGGAACTGTAAAGTATTGCGTCTTCTGTCCCGAGATATGAGTGAAAGTTGAAATCCGAATAGGACTCTGGGGTTAGCGCCCCGAATGGAAGAATCTTTATGGATTCCGGGGTTTCAATCTTTCCGAACTCCAATTTATGCAGGTCTATCAGCATTCTTGTCCTTCTCATTCTTCTGAATCCCACATCGTAAAGCACTTTTTCCCAATCCCCTGTCGCGTTGAAAATCTCGTTCAACATTGGAATCTTTCTATCGCGAAGTGACTCTGAACGTATCCATTCCACGAGATTCTTAAGCCTGGCCGCGGAATAGTATTTCTCATTCAAAAAACCGGCAGAAGCATATATTCCGTCAGGCATTTCTGTCGAATCCAAAAGATATGCATATGCCGCGACCTCTGTTCCAGCTATGACAACCCTTGATCGCAACTGGTTATTGGACAGCTTTTCTATAATGGGATCAAATGATTTTCTCACAGGGTAGTCCGGATATTTCGATTCCGTGTATTCTATGTAATTTTTAAGTATGAGGTTCCAGTCGAGTTTTGCATTCTTGACTTCCATGACAAGTAATGTAGAAGTATAATAAATCAGTAACCTCAGTTGTTAGAGCAGATGTATATAACAGAACGGGCAATATGGGTACGATCAGAATGAACGACGAGGAAAGGACCCGGATGTTCAACGAATCCGCAATTCGCCTATCCGAGTTATATAAAGGAAAGATAAATACCGTATCCAAGGTCCCTGTTCGCGATCTGAGAGATTTTTCCATATGGTACACCCCAGGTGTCGCTGCAGTTTCGCTCAAAATTGCAGCAAACCCAGAGCAGTCTTTCAACATGACTGGAAGGTGGAACAGTGTTGCGATACTCACTGATGGCACAAGAGTTCTCGGACTGGGAAACGTAGGACCCGAGGCAGCGATGCCGGTAATGGAGGGGAAAGCTCTGATTTTTAATTACCTGGGAGGAGTTAATGCAATTCCAATTCCCATGCGCGTCAAGACCCAGGATGAGTTCATAGCAGTGGCGAAGGCTCTTGAACCTTCATTTGGAGGATACAACATGGAGGACATTGAATCTCCCAAATGTTTCTTCATTCTGGAAAAATTACAGAAGACTTTAAACATCCCGGTCTGGCATGATGACCAGCTGGGAACTGCCTCGATAATACTTGCGGGACTGATCAACTCGCTCAGGGTTACTGGAAGGAAAATAGCTGATTCCACGGTTCTGCTCATGGGATCAGGCGCTGCAAACATTGCCGCCGCCCACCTCCTTTTCGCTGCGGGATTTAAACCCGGGAATATCGTAATGGCAGATTCCAAGGGGATCCTGGAACCAGAACGCCAGGACATGGATTCACTGATGATCAATAACCCATGGAAATATCAGCTTGCCATGACAACCAATGAAGGACGCATCAAGGGCAACATTGAGAATGCATTCAAGGGAGCGGATGTGGTAATTTCTGCGTCTAAACCTGGTCCAGATACCATCAAGAAAGAGTGGATCTCTTCCATGAACAGCGACCCCATAGTATTTGCCCTGGCGAATCCAGTGCCAGAAATATGGCCACACGTAGCCATTGAAGCAGGTGCCAAGATAGTAGCGACAGGACGGGGGGATTTTCCGAACCAGATCAACAACAGCCTTATCTTTCCGGGAGTGTTCAGGGGAGTTCTTGACGCCGGGGCGAGAGGAGTGAATTTCCAGATCATGGTAGAGGCTGCCTATGAGATCGCTAATTTCGTAGAACAGCCATCCCCGGAAAGGATAGTTCCAACAATGGACGAGTGGGAACTCTATCCCAGAGTAGCCGCCGCAGTTGCATACAAGACAGTGGAGATGAGCCTCGCAAGAAAAAGTGATTCAAAACAGGGGTTTTTGAAAACAGCTACTGAAATCATTGAGAGCAATAGGAAGATCTATTCCAGGATGATGGAAAGCGGATTGATAAAGAATTATTTTGGAGATGATAAAAGTGGAAGATAACCTGAAAGTAAGAAGGATGAAACCGGAAGACATGGAAAGCGTCATAGAGATGGTGAGAAGGCTCAAGAAGATCAACGAGGAATTTGATTCTTCCTTCATAGTGAGGGATGATATCAAAAACGAAGCAGAGAAGTATCTCACGGACACCATGAAGGAACCTGAAAAATATATTTTGCTTGTTTCGGAGTGGAAGAAGAAAGTCGTAGGGATAATAAAGGTGGATATACTGGAAAGAATCTGCTACGAGCCGAGACAGGAGGCAAGAATCGTCGAATTCTATGTAATGCCGGAATTCAGAAGGAAAAAGGTTGGCCATGCTCTCATGGATGAGGTAAGTTCAATACTTCGGAAAAGAGGGATTTCACTCATCTCAGCTGAGTTCCCATCGTTGAACCTTATAGCCCTTGGGTTCTACAAGAAAAATGGGTACAGAGACCTCGTAAGCATATATGGAAAGCAGATTTCAAACGAAAGCGAGCGGTAACCACAAGTAGTGGTTTACTGCATATATTCTCTCTAATTACGAAAAATCGATCACCATCAGGCAAACAATAAGCAGAGAACATTATTATATGGCACTAATCATACTGAAAAGTGCAGCTACCTGATTTCCTTGATTCGGAACTTGTCATTTTGTGGGAGTCCAACAACCGCATCTGCCAGCTTTCGAGAAAATTCGGGATAAGGAGCAGTTGTGGCCTTTTTAAAGAAATGAATGGGGGGGAGATTGTTTATTACCTTCCCTCAGAACTTGATCAAGAGAGAGACGGGGCTGTTTTCCTGAAGGAATTTTCCGCCGAGAAACGGGGAAATATGTACATAGTGAGACGATCTCTCGAGGATGAAAACCTCTCTGGCGCATTCTTTGATTTCGTCTCTATCCCTTCGCTTGTACTTGTCTCCGCAATTCTTGACAATGGCACCTACAGGTTTGTCTTCGTGTTCCACAGTTCGGTGCTGGATTCTGTTTCATCTCGCCTCCTGGAAATATCAGCCCATATCCCTCTGATGGTAGAATATCTGGGCAAGTCACGCGGACTGAGGCATATATTGGGAAGAATTGATGAAAGCGTGCCCCTGCTTGTAATGAAATCGACTGGTATCGCTCCTGACTTTGAAATCACGCCAGAACGCAATCCAATCGGAAACAGGTGGACCAGAATAATAAAAATAACTCCATCAGGAGAGAACATTTCTGCAGTATACTTCACCAGCGCAAAACCCGCGGCAAGTTCCGGGCTGATGGTTCATGATGGGATTTTCGAGGCTGACACCCGTAACCCAGTAACTGAAAACCTGACACGGGAGGATCGCAAATACGGCATGATACATGTTATGAGAATTCATGACCTCAATAACCGCCTGCTTACTGTCATAAATATCTTTCCGGAAAGCTTTGG
>JAJYRT010000154.1 GCA_021793945.1 Thermoplasmata archaeon | reverse complement strand
ACCATCCCTCCTGTTCAAGCAATCCGTCGCACCCAGGCTCTGCATGAGAGACTGGCTATTTTTCGATTGCCAAAACTGGATACTTTTCGTTTGCCATAATTGGACAGAATTCACTTGCCATTTACAGTGAACCAGAAGACTGTCAGGAAGGTCCTGAAGGATAACAATCTGAACCTTCCTGCATCAAGGCACAGAGGGAGAACAAAATCCAGGAAACTGTTCCGTCCACGAGGACCTGATCAGCTCTGGGAAACTGACATCACTTACATTCCCACCGAATCAGGAATGACCTATCTGATGTGCATCAAGGACTGTTTCACAAAAGAATGGCAGGGATATCATTATTCCAGGTCATGTATGGCAAGGGATGCCATACGATCAGTGGAGAATGCTGTTCTCATGGCATTCAACGGAACAGTTCCTGAAGATCTGGTACTGAGGACAGACAATGGCCCTCAGTACATATCACAAGAGTTCAGGAGTGCCATGAGGCTATTGGGAATCAAGCTGGAATACATACAGAAACATACGCCTGAGGACAATGGAGACATTGAATCCTTCCATAACTCAATCAAGACAGATTACATATGGCCAAGCGAGTTCAGGGATTTCCATGAAGCTTCCATAGAGATAGGGAAGGCATTCTCCGATTACAATGAATGCAGGCCGCATTCATCCATTGATTATCTTCCTCCAAAGGAGTTCAGGAGGAAGTTCCTGGATGATCCGGCATTCAGGGAAAGATTCGAGAAGAAAGAAGTTGAGGTGACACTAGATGAGAATTGAAGAAAAGTGTTCCAAATTCTGCTGGAGCAGATCATTCTGAAATTAAAGCCTCAAGAAGACCCAAATAATTGTATTTTTCACAATATTTTGAGTCTTTGATGCGAGTTTTTCTAAAAATACTCGTATCATTTGAGAGATACTTTATAATATGAACGAAGCCTGCTGCATTTCGTTCTGCGAGCCAAACACCGGCTCCAAGTTCGTGAAGCCTCTGAAACTCATCCAATTTTGAAGAAATTATGGGAATTCCCCTTTCAACAAAGAAAATAGCAGAGGCACTTGAACCCGACATTGAACTATAGGGTAGAAGGCCGATTGACCGATAGGAAGAAAGTAATTTTTGTATCTGCTTCATATCCAAGTAGCCTGTTAATTTCAAACCACTGTTGATCAGATCCCCTTTCAATTTTTCAAAATAGATATTATATTTTTTTTCATTTTGAAGACTTGGACTTTTGTCTCCTATACATATGATCTCCAACTGGGGTAGTATTTTTTTAATGGGGATCAACATGTCGTAACCCTTGTACGGCAGAATATGCCCAACAGTGAAAACCGCTAAAGGTCCGCCCTTATCCTCATATCTTTCCACGGTCAAATCACATGGAAAAGGATAATACGATGTATTATTATGATTATATTTATTTTTCAAAAGACTATTCATACGGACAGAAACAACATAAATTCTAGTATTCTTTAGTAATAACATAACTATTCTAGAACCATAAATAACGATTTTATTCAGAGACTGTATAGTCGCGTCTTTCTCCATAATTTCTGGTGAGTCATGTAATATTATCCTAAAATCATACCCCAACATAGATAGTATTCCTACAAACACGAAGTGCATAAAATTTCTAAGATATGAATTACCAAAACTTGTGAATCCTAGGTTATAGATTATTGTCTTTCTACTCTTGATTACTCTTATAAACGTGCCGAATAACCCCTTCCAGTTAGGTATTATTTCATAATACTCTAGCGATGACCCAACATTACCAAATTGCTTTAAGAGATTTAACCCGAAATCTCTAATACCACCATGTAAAGAGTTGTTTATTAACAAAGCATTTTTGATTATACTCAGATTATCATAATCATTTGCCACATATAATATCTTTTTATAAGGTAGGTGTGTTGCATAACCCTCCTGTATTGTGAGATACATGGGAGTGACTGGTGTACTGGATCCGATTAGATTCAGACAGCATGAGCATGGAGAAATGCTTATATAGGGGGAGAGTCAAGGGAGGGGGAGTTTTTAATCTCCTGCCGGTTCCAGAGGTGACTGTATGGTAGGGAAGGGCACATACCGGACAAAGGAGGAGAAGGCAAGGATCGTCATGGAGGTGCTTTCCAACTCCTCCACCATATCAGAGATCTGCAGGAAATACAATGTTGCCTCATCCGCCGTGTACAAATGGAGGGACGAGTTCATTGCCGGAGGTACAGCCGCAATGGAACATGGCAAGTCCACGGTGGAACAGTCGCTTATGAAGGAAATAGACGAACTGAAGGGCATAATTGGTGAATTGACCATTGCAAACGAAACCTTAAAAAAAATTCAACGTACGAGGAGAGGTGGGAAGCCATGACTGAGCTTATTGCAAATGGCCTCTCAAGATCCAGATCATCTTCCCTGACAGGGGTTTCCAGGTCCATGATATATTACAGGCACAGGGAGAGGAAACCAGAATACGATGCTGATCTGGAAAGACGCATCTCGGATATCGTGACAGAAAGACCATCATACGGCACAAGGAGGGTGACGGCAATGATCCGCCGATCCGGTTTCAGGATCGGCAGGAACCGTGTAAGAAGACATATGCGTCACATGAACCTCATTTCCACAAATAAGAAGATCCGCAGGAAACATGCCCCCAGGGCAATTGTCGTTGCCAGACCAAACATCATGTGGGAGACGGATTTCACAAAGGTATACATTGACAACGAGGGATGGATATATCTCACGGCATACCTGGATCTCTGCTCAAGGAAGATAAAGGGATACCTCGTATCAAGGATGTCACGAACTGCCGAGATGATCGAGGCCCTTGACAATGCAATCCTTGGTACGTTCCCTGATATGAATGTGAGCTGTCTCAGGATCAGATCAGACAATGGATCACAGCTCACATCATCCGGATACGAGAGGCACCTCAGATCACTGGGAATAAAGCATGAGACCATACACGCACACACTCCGGAAGAGGATGGCCATATCGAATCATACTTTGGCAGATTCAAGGATGACTACATATATACAAGGGAATTTGTCAGCCTTGAGGACTTCAGGAAGCACATGGAATGGGCTGTATCCGATTACAATACAAAGAGACCACATTCCTCATTGAATTATATGACACCGGAAGAGTTTGAATCCGCTATATTGAATGAAGATTTCAAAAAGAAGTGGTTAGAAAAGGAAACTGGGAGGTACAAACATGTTGAATTACTTGAATGAACCTGGAAAACTGTCTGATGGAAGTGGATCCAGATCAACAGGTACCCATGACTTCACGGAGAATGCCATTATCACCGTGACCTGATTCTCATATTCATGATCAGGATTGTATCCCTTCTCGGCAAGCTTCAGGTTCTTTGAGTAGGATATTACGGATGTCATATCATAAAAAAGCAAACCGCCGGGTTCCATTAGTTTCCTGAATGCTTCATACAGATCCGGAAAATGATTCCCTATGTATCCAAGAATCCTTGAGAGATCATCAGGATCCAGATCCGTCTGAAACTTCCTGGATACATACAGCTTCTGGAATCTTGATGCAACAAGCCTCAGAGGCATTGGATCAATGGCCTTCACCATTGCCATTGCAATGATCTGGTTACGATAGGGATGCTTCTCCATGATCTTATACATGTCCTGTGCAAGATTCCACACAAGCTGTGAGTTTCCGTATTCATATATCATTGAAGAGGAGAATATCCTCTTTGGCCTCTTCTCCCTGAATGTGCCAGTCTCATCTATGGATCCCATGAGCACCGTCTTCTTCACAGGCTTCTTTTTCTTCTTGTCCCATATGCCCTTTGCAACATACAGGTAATATTTCCCCCTATTACCTTCAGTTCAAGCTTCTTTCCCTGTTCGCTTTTCATCTTAAGGTATGTGTTCTTAACTGCATCTGGGGCATTGTCGATCATGGACATATGTGTTAGTGCATGTGTTAATACTATTTACATGTTTCCACTGGAGATTGCTGGAATAAAGGGTTCGTAGAATACGGATGGATTGAAACGAAAAATGACCAAATACTATCTAATTCCCAATATCACGGGTTCAGCAGATTAAAAAATATGTGTTAAAGTGAAAGAGTTCAGGTTATATATTATAAAAAAGGAGCGAGACGAAAATATCACACCAATCCAATATGTGGATATAGGATGGTGGGGATATAGAATGGGCCCGACCGGATTCGAACCGGTGACCACCGCCTTGTAAGGGCGGCATCATACCGCTAGACTACGGGCCCGAGATATGGGAATGACTTCCTGATATTAATTTGATCACGCAAATCTCAGGTTC
>JAJYRT010000153.1 GCA_021793945.1 Thermoplasmata archaeon | reverse complement strand
AAGAAGAACCCAGATGGCCAGGAAGGCTAGGAACCCACAGACAAAGAAGATTATTGACGTGCCCTCAAAGAAGAAATTCGTCTTCAGGGCATCCAGCAAGATAAAATACAAAAAGTAATTTTAGAACAATCTATTAATTTTTTTTAAATTCTCTTTTTGACCTGATTATTAAGGCTCCTGTCTTTTATCCTAAATTAATATCCATCTGAAGTGATAGCGCATACTATTTATAAGCCCCAGCTTATTTTCTGGGAAACAACCAAGGCATGTCCGCTTGCATGCAAGCACTGTCGGGCTGAGGCTATTTTTGAACCGTTCCCTGGTGAATTAACCTCGGAGGAATCCTTCAAACTTCTTGACGAAATAGCTCGGTTTCCCAAGCCATACCCGGTTCTGATCCTTACCGGGGGAGATGTACTCATGAGGAGCGATCTGGAGCCCCTGCTGAAGAGATCAGCTGAACTTGGGATCAAGACTGCATTGAGCCCGGCTGTGTCCGGTAGGATTAATGAAAGTCTGGTTGCCATGTCCAAGAGATACGGTGTACATTCGGTATCGCTGAGCCTTGACTGGGCTGATGCTGAAAAGCAGGATGAATTCCGGGGAAAACAAGGAGTCTTCGATGAAAGCATAGGTGCAATCAAAATGTTCAGCCGTGCAGGTATTCCTCTGCAGATAAACACCACGGTGTTTGAGGACAATGTACTGGAGTTACCTAAGATCCTCAGCATGATCTCCGGTCTTGGAGTGAAGATCTGGGAAATCTTTTTCCTCATACGAATTGGCAGGGGAGAGACCCTGATGGACCTCTCAGCTGAAAAGATGGAGGAAGTAAACAACTGGCTGTTAGACGTGAACGGACCCAAAATCACAATTAGAACTGTGGAGTCTCCCATATTCAAACGCATAGAATTAAGCCGCAGTTCCGGTCAGATATATAGTGGCGGTAAACTTTACAGGGACCTTATGGCAATTACTGATCCGAAATTTATCAGGAATGAGATCAGGGTGCAGAAAGGACATCCTGGTGGTCGGATGCGGACACTGTTTGTTGGCCATGATGGAAACGTCCTCATCAACGGATTTATAGAGCAGCCACTCGGCAATGTGAAAAACACTCCGCTGCTTGACATATGCACAGATAACGACGTGCTCACTCGCCTTGAAGAACCAGGAACTTTTGGAGGAAAATGCGGTTACTGCTCATACAACAGTGTGTGCGGTGGATCACGTGCGCGTTCCTTCACCTCAACGGGAGATCTTTTTGCCAGCGACCCTGCCTGCAATTATATCCCTGAACGAGGTGAACGGGAGGTTCCTGTGTGAGCTTTTATATACGGGGATAGACTGGAATACCATGCCTGTTCTCGAATGCTCAATTGCACCTCCGGACAATGATGAGCAAACTTCCAAGAATGATTATCCTGCAATTAAATACCTTGTTTTAGCCATCTTTTTTTTCACGGCCTCCAGATTTAGATCACTGAGATCCTGGAAAAAATCTCGCAAGCGCGCTGGAGTACCTTCCGACATAGATAATTCCGGAGGTAACTATGGCAAGGGCACCCGCAATCAGCCACGCGTCTGAGTAGTTCAGAAAATAAGCCAGGGACGTGAATATTACAGGGAGAGCTATGCTAAACCCCATCTGGATGGAATTTGTCAGGGAAAGTGAGAAGGAAACCATTGACCTGTCTGCGATCTCCATTGAGACCATTGTATAGAGAACAGAAAAGCCTGCGACAACAAACAGCCCCTCAACAATGAGAATAAGCATCAGAAGTATCACATTGTATGTTACTGGGATCAAGGCAATGAATACGCCTCCTATGAGCATCGTCAGGAAAAACGCACGTCCCTTGTGAGCAGTTTTCTGTATTTGCTTTCCGCCAATTATTCCACCGGCTATACCTATCACCATTGAAATCCCAGCCATCAGGCCTGCGGTGAATGATGGTATGTGTGCCACGTTCTCAGCATAGTAAACAAAAAATTGCCCGATAAGGGTTTCGCCGATTATGCTTGAAAGACCTGCCAGGGAAAGTATCCATATATGAGGTTTTCTCATAATGGAGATTATTTTCGCTGGGATGTCCCTCGTAACCGATCGTACCTCCCTGATGCCACGAAGGGCGACCACATTTTCTATTGCAAGTACAATTGCCAGCATTCCGGAAAAAATCAGCGAAGGGCGCCATCCAAAGGCTTTATCGAGTATAGACCACACAAAAATGCCTACTCCTGCCCCAATGTTGAACGCACCGTTATATATCCCCACATGCATCCCGAACCTTTCTATAGGAACGATGTTGCTCAGAGCACCGATGCCTGGAGAGAAGAACAGCGCTGCCCCAATGCCGGCAAAAACCCTTGATACAAGGAGCATGACCAGGTTGTATGACAGGCCGCTGAACACCGTTGAAATACCCAAAATAGCAAGGCCGGAGATTGCGATGTGTGCATTGCCTATCCTTGAAGCGAGTACTCCGCCTACGAGCTGGAAGGCAGCAAGACCTGCATAGAATCCTGTTGTTATCACGCCCAGCTGAATTAATTGGAGGCTGAGGTCGCTGCTTATATAGATCAGGCTTGGGGCCATGACGAACCAGTTCAGGGCATAAACCGCCCTTGAAAAATGGATCGACCCTGCCTGCAGTCTGTACCCCAAATGAACTATCCCCGGATATTTTCTACTAAACCTTTGATATCAGTTTTTTCCTTTCCTTTGAGGAGTAGCCGGTAATCTCCTCTATCAACCTGTTGTAGATGCGTAAAGCTTCTGCTGCGTTTTCCTTTATTCCATCCGATTTTGTCTGGACCAGGAGTTTCTTTCCGTCAGTGGTAAGATCAATCTCCGATAGGCCCGAGCATCTGGAAAATACGTGAGACCCGTCAATTCTCGCCTCACCGGCTATGCTCTCCGCCTTTTCTCTGATCGCTTCCAGACTCAACGGTATTCCTTTCTTGACTGGATATTCTCTCGCCATGTTTTCCACCTCTAGTGAATTGCTTTCTTAACCGGGGATTTCTTTTGGAGCCTTTTTGAAAACGTTCTCAGGTATATCAGATACATGTATTGGGCATCGTGTTCAAGGAGTGGAGATGAAGATATCAGAGTGATGTCTTCCTCCCTGTTAGCAATTGCTTCAGCCAGCGTCTCGAACTTTAGGTCCCCATGCTTTATTGCAGTGAGTTTCGTTTCGTTATGATCCTGATATTCAACGCCCGAGAATTCTGTGTACAGATCACCCTTTGAAAATTTTGAAAATTCGTCGAGGACGTCCTCAAAATCCTTTATTTCAATAAGGGAACCTCCGGTCAGTGAATGAATGTGGGGGAAATTTATTATAGGCTCTATGTCGGGGACTTTCTTTGCAAGCGCTGTCAGATCTGACGTTGTGCCAAATATCTCTGCCTTTCCTGAACACTCCACAGAAACGAATGGAAAATTATCACTGGGCGGGCACGCCTTCGATACACGTGTATAAACCTCAATTGCCCTTTTGAGGCTTTCCTTCTTGTTGACCTTGTAAAAACCTGTATGAGTTACAACCCTCTTTGCCTGCATCGCTTTTCCGGCTATGAGAGTCCATCTTAGGTGATCGTACGACTTTTCCCCTATGTCTCCATCGTCCAGCAGGTCCATGTAATAAGGCGCATGCATGGACAGGTTGACATCAAGCTCTTTAGCCAACTCTCCACCTTCCCTCAACTCGTCGTAATTTCTAGCCATGTTCCAGAAAATCTCCTGGACTATGTCATCTTCCTCTATTGTTGATTCGATCCCTACAGGTCGGTAGTTACCGTTCTCGTCGCTCCTAAGTACCTCTACGATAATTGAACCGTCCACATCTTTTGGCTTCATGCCCGTGTATTCCAGCGCCGGCCTCTCCTCAATGTTCACCCTGAGCAGTTGCACCTCAAGCGCATTTAGTCCCAGGTTGTGAACATCCTCAACTGATTCAATGAAAGTCCTCCCCTTACTGGTCAAGGGAATCCCGGCAATGCCAAATCTGATCATAATAAACTTTTTAGTTAATAGTTAATGCATTATATAATTTTACGATGAATTTACTGCGAATGGATCGGGGCACCAGAGTTACCCGTTTTTAAAAACCCAATGCTCAATCGGGGAATAGGCTAACGAACAGATTATATATTCATAAGTTATACAAACTCGATGGTGATAGAGGGAAAAACTCCTTGTTCTATCGTTATCTTAAATGAAGATATCAAGGGTGATAGTGATGAATGTAGATCCAAATTTAACGAAATACATGATCAAAGCCAAAATTGCAACCGATGGGGTGGTTGAAAAACCAGACGTAG
>JAJYRT010000152.1 GCA_021793945.1 Thermoplasmata archaeon | reverse complement strand
CTGGTAGTGTGGAACACGCAGAATTCTCTTGTTACAAAAATTTTCAACACAGAGGAATTTAAGGTGAACATGGGTAAACTCATTGCAAGTGCCAGAATGGCGCATTTATTGATATTCTTCAACAGGTATTCTCCTTCAGATTCTTCCTTTGAGTTCCCGTGGGCTTTCTACATATCAATGGTAAGGAAAGGGATTTCGGATCCATTGAGACTTCCAAGATATTTTGATCCCGGCACCGAGGATGACAGCATCCATCCCTGCGTATCTCCGGCAATGTATGATACGGTTCTGAAGAACAGCTCCATGAGTATTTTCTATGGCACCCAGTTCGAGCACATGATAAGAGCTGCAGGCATAACCACACTCCTATTTTCAGGGATTGGAACGGAACTTGGAATAGAGAACAGTGTCAGGGATTCCTCCATGAGGGGCTTTTATACCATAGTCTGTTCAGATTGTGTCTCCTCATTGAACAGGCCAGCCCATGATTTATCACTCAGAAACATGGGTAATGTGGCGGTAATTCTGAAACTCGGGGAAATAACGGATACCTGGCTAAGAGCGCGATCCGCATGACAGAGATCAGGAAATTTGTAATACCCATTAATATTAGAAGCTTGAAGACCGCAAACATCTATACCATAAGCAATGGCAGGAGGACGGTTCTGATCGATACCGGCATGTCCGGATCAACCCTTGAATTCCTCAAATCAAGCGAAGTAGAGGTTGAATCCATAGACGAAATTCTTCTTACCCACCTCCACTTTGATCATATAGGTGGAGCAGGTAGGCTGCAGAATGACCTGTCAATACCGGTGAATATCGGCTCAAAGGATGCCGACATCATAAACAGGATGATAGAAGACCCGGAAAAATATCTGAAGAATGAAGTTGAATACCTGAAATACATCGGGTTCCCGGAAAATCAGCTGGCAATTGCGGAAAAGACAAATCCTGTCAGGGAAACATACAATATGGCTTCGGAAATAGATAAGCTCACGCCATTGGAAGGGGGTAAACCATTCCGGGAATTTCCAGAATTGTCGTTGTTGAGTGTGCCCGGCCACACCCCTGGGTCAATGACTTATGTCGTTAAGGAAATGAACACCGCGTTTACCGGCGATCACGTAATAGAGAAGATAACCCCGAACATATCGTATTATGATGGGGATTCTGACATGCTTGGACTTTACATGAAAAGCCTTATCGCACTGAGAGAGACAGAGATAGAAATGGGTTATTCAGGACATGGGGCGGATATTTACAACCTTGGCTACAGGATCGATGATATCCTTGCCCACCACAAGCTCAGGCTATCGGAGATCTACGCCCAGTGCACCGACTGGCTTACTCCGTACGAGATATCAGCTCGCATCCGCTGGAACAGGGGCAGGACACTCGAAGACATGACTGGAATGGAAAGAATATTTGCACTCGGGGAAACTCTTGCCCACCTGAGGCATCTCGAGAATATAGGGCTCATTTCAAAAATAGACAGGGAAGGAAAACTGTTCTATAAAATATAGATTTGTATGGAATAAAAGATTTATTCTGCCTAGAAGAATGTTTTCTTTATGGCTCCGTCTACCTTTGTTTTCAGGTCAGGAGTAATCTCTGTAATATTGTGTGCCGATTTTGCGTGTTCGACGATTTTTGGCGTCAGGTCTTCTTTCGTCTTTGCCTTGGTTTCAAACCCACATTCCATTCCGATGTCCTTGCATTTAAAGCTGTATGGTGCCATGTTTCTCACTCAATCATTAGGTGGACGTTATTAAATGTTACCGCTTCCAATCTCACTAAATGTTGTGGATATAATCATTGTCCGTGTATTGCAAAACAAAACGATCTAAAATATGCGGAAGCCGGGATTTGAACCCGGGTTAAGGGCTTGGGAAGCCCCTGTGATGACCGCTACACTACTTCCGCAGCATTGTTACCCAAAGGGTGTTCTGGAATATTGAAAGCTTATACATAAACAAAGCGGAATTGCCCTTGGTGACCATTCGGATTGTGGCAGAAATGCCTTCTATAATATTTTCCCGAAAAACACAAAAATTATAGCAAATGGGTTCCTATGCTCCTGATTGCCATACCAAGGTGGGCGAAGAAGCTCAATCGTGAATACTCTCCTGATTATTTCCGCAGGCTATTTGCCTTCAGGCATTGCATTCGGATCAATCTCGACAGCCCTCCGCATTCCGGGAATTTACACTATTTCCCTTTCACTTTTTGTCTACTCCGGGGCTGTGCAGTCAGCATTCCTCGGTTACTGGGCAGCAGGCATCGACCCCCTCTCATTAATCGTCACCGCATTCCTGCTGAACCTGAGGCATACTTTTTATGGTGCGCACATAGAAACCATGAATGGAAATATCAGGTTGCGCGACATCGGTATCATCGGACCCCTGCTCACGGACGAAGTTTATGCCATAGCTGTAAGCTATCCGTCTCTCTCCCTGCCAAATCTCCATGGGATTTCAATCTATGCCTATTTTAACTGGATTGCCGGAACTGCAATAGGCATAATCGCCATATATTATGCCCCATCAGTTGTTCTGAACATACTGTTCCTCGCACTCCCTGCATTGTTCCTCGGCCTTCTGGTGCCAAGGATCAGGAACGGGTATGGGCTGGTAACTGCCATAACCTCTGGAATGCTTGCACTTGCAGGCCGTCTGCTCGGCCTCGCCCCGTATTTCCTTATAGTTCCCATATTGATTGGCGTGATAACGGGATTAACTGCCGGAAAGATGGCAAAGCGGTGGTCAAAATGAGCTACACGCTGATATACCTCCTGGCTGCCCTGGCACTGCTTAGCGTTTTGCAGAGGGTCATCCCTTGGTTGTTCTACAAGAGGCTAAAATCCGGAAACTCGCTTGAAAAAACGTTTGATCTTTTTGCCATATCCGCGTTCTCAGCGCTGCTTGTATACAACGTCCAGAGCCTGGGCCTCGTCACGTTTATCTCCCTTGCCGTTGCCCTGGTTGTTGCTATGAAATTCCATAACATAGGGCTTACGGTTCTCGTTGCACTGACCGTGCTTTCGGTTTCTCTGGTTATTTAAAAAAAAAGGAAGGGGTGTTCAGTACCAGCCCCTTGACTTCATTGCATCTGCGACTCTCTTGACGGATATAATATAAGCGCCCATCCTTGGATCGACCTTGTATTTGTCCGCCATGGCGAGCACGTCGTTTGCCGCCTGGGTCATTTTCTTGTCCAGCTTCTCGTATACTTCTTCCTGCGTCCAGTAGTACCCGCCAACGTTCTGCACCCATTCAAAGTATGAGACCGTAACTCCGCCAGAGTTGGCCAGGAAGTCTGGAAGAACAAGAACTTTGTTCTTGAAGAATATCTCGTCAGCGTCAGGTGTAGTAGGTCCGTTCGCGAGCTCAAGGATGACCTTTGCCTTCACCTTGGAAGCGTTAGATCCCGTTAGCTGGTTCTCTATTGCCGCAGGAATAAGGACGTCCACCTTGAGTTCCAGGAGTTCCTCGTTGGTTATGTTCTTGGATCCAGGGAATCCCTGTACGGTGCCCGTCTTCTTCTTGTGATCTAGCAGTTTTTCATAATCTATGCCATTCTCTGAATAGATTCCGCCCTTTGTGTCCGATATGGCGACGACCTTGGATCCGGGGAAGTGCTCATTAACAAGCTTGTGGGCAAACTGCCCTGCATTCCCGAAGCCCTGGACCGCTACTGTAGCCTTCTTCATGTCAAGTCCTATCTTTTTGGCTCCCTCTCTCAGGACGTACATCCCGCCCTTTGCGGTTGCGTCTCCCCTGCCGAGAGATCCTCCGAGGTCAAGCGGCTTGCCTGTGATTACGCCAGGAGCAGAGTGTCTTACTACATTCTCGTATTCGTCCATCATCCATGCCATTATCTGCGGTGTCGTGTAAACATCCGGCGCCGGAACGTCGATCTCTGGACCTATGGAATCAGCTATAGCCCGGATGTACCCCCTGCTCAGCCTCTCCAGTTCTCCAGCGCTCAGTTTCTTTGTATCGCATATAACTCCACCCTTTGATCCTCCATACGGAAGGTCAGTGACTGCAGTCTTCCAGGTCATCCAGGCGGATAGAGCTTTAACGGTTGAAAGTGTCTCCTGCGGGTGAAATCTTATACCACCCTTTGTAGGGCCCCTTGCATTGTTGTATCTTACCCTGAAGCCGGTGAATACCTGGGTCGATCCGTCATCCATTCTCACGGGTATCCTGACCTGCAGAATTCTCTGTGGTTCACTAAGCAGGGCGAGAGCCTGCTTGTCTAGATTCATTATTTTCGCTGCTCTGTTCAGTTGCTTCACAGCAATTTCAAATGGGTCTAAATTCTCTGTCATGTTTTCACCAATTGCCC
>JAJYRT010000151.1 GCA_021793945.1 Thermoplasmata archaeon | reverse complement strand
TGTCGATGTTGCGTTAATATGTCCATGTCCCTTACAACGAGTGGAGATTTTGTCTGGATCGAGACCCTGAAACCATTTTCTGCCAGTAACTTCACGGCATTTCTAGTGAGCCTGTATCGCCCCTCTATAGCCTGGTATGGATCGGTAATGGTAGAAACGCCCACCATTCCCCTTCTGGCTGTTCTCACTTCCCGTTTGAGCACATCTACGATATTTGTTCTTACCGCAACAGTTCCGCCCCAATCATCCCTTGCCTGTGCGTTTGACGTAAAGTCTATTGCAAAACAGTACACACAGGAGTGCATGCATCCCATGTATGGGTTCAGGGCGTAGTCCAGTTCGGGGAGTCCGGACTTTGAAAGAGCCCTCTTTGCTGTTACTTCTATAACATTTATCTTTCGTGCCATGGAAAACCCCATTCAGAGAAACCTGTCAAGCCCACCGTAGTTCAATATCTGGTCAAGTCCGGATTTCTGCCTCCACATCTTAACCGGAACTGTGAGGAAGGATGCCAGGTGTTTCAGGGCTTCCTGATAGCTGCTGAACCTTTCCGGCTTCGACCGGAACATCTCCCTTACGTTTTCCCTGACGTACCATACACCTACCGGAAGGTTGAAGCCAGGGTATATCTCCCTCCAAAGGGTAGCCGAACCCTGCCTGTTCATGCCCTTCAACGCCTCAAGCGCTGCCAGCTTGGAAGCATAGTAGCAACCACCTATTCCGGGATAATCCTTTCTCCCTCCATACATTTCGTAATCTATCTCGACAAACGGGGTGTCACTCCACTGGTTCCAGGTGCTTCCCGGGTACCACGCTTCTCCCCACTCAAACATCCAGCTTCTTGGGGAAAGTATCGCAGTGAAGAGATTTCCGGGTGTTTTTCTCACGTATGCAAGATATTCGCCGAGTTGAGGTTTTTGCTTGATTTCGTCCGTAAGCTCGTCCGAGACGTTCTTGTCAGCCGCAGTTATCGCCCATCTTGTGGGAACAGCTTTCCTCTGCTTCTTCACTCCGAGGGCCCCAACGCTGAGTATCTTTGAAATCCTCGTGACGTCGACTCCCCTCCTGTACATGGTGTTCATTCCCTCCACCGCAAGAAGGTCATCCTCCGAGTATATCCTCTCCACAAAACCCTCTACTCTGGCACTGCCTATTGTGAGTTTTTTCACCGGTGCCGAAGGGCCCATTGGGGCAACATGCTCATCCAGCACGATCTTTGCGCTGTTCATGCTCTTCGTGAATTCCATTTCAACTTCTACGGGCTTCTCGGACAGGGACATTACCTGTATCTCCTGCATTGTCTTTCCTGGATCAGAGATATTCTTTACGTTCACTTCCATCCCCCCGCGCAGTAATGAAAGCCTCATTGAGAGGAACTCCTCCATGTTTACCTGCATCCATGTGGACGGGTTTTCGTATCCGCTGGTATCTCCATGAATGTTAGGGGCGGATGGATAGATGTTGACCTTCGGATATCCATATCTTCCGACGAAAATTGATGGAGGAGTCGACCCATTTATCTCAGTCCCGTTGAACCTGGCTATCTTTGGCTGCAGGAGGTTCTTCACAGAAATCGGGCAGTAGGAAAGTCCGCATAGCATCTTCGCTCCCCTGCACTTTATGCATAGCGATGCCGGTATCTTATATGCGGTCTTGAATTCCATCCAGTCTTAAATAATTCCACTTACTATTAAAGCTGTTCTACATGGTTGCGAAATGAGAAATACCTTATTCACAGTGTCTTTCTGGTCCTTACGTTAACCGGAATAGTTGCCTTATACGATTTCGTCGGTTTTACAACTCTCCTGAGCAGGAAAGCCACTGAGCTTGTGATGTGGACGAATTGCGAAACCTCTATGTTGTAACAAGGGCTTATTTCAAGGCACGAAACTACTCATCGAGGAAGTCGTGCATGAAAATCCCCATGAAGCGACTGAATCGAAAGGACCTCGCCATTAGGTTGGGAAAGTCTCCGTTCCACAGTTCAGGCAGAGGAATGGATTAAAGGTATATCCCGATTGCATGCAGACAGGGATGTATGCAACTTGAGCACTGATACCCGCAGAGGCGTAACTCACGGGTCTGGAGAGACGCCAGGACTCGGCAATGGGTTCCAGCAGACCCACCGATTCATGCGCCGAATCAAAGTCACATCAAGATAGGGCTTATTAATTAAGAAGAAATCACAAAAAGTGTCCAAGCAGTACACTTTCTCCCAGGGGGGACGCGGAACCCCTCTCTTGCTTACGGGTGTGACAGTTGAGCTGACTCTTCTTGCAGCGCAGTTCGTAATCGGAATGTGGATGAATCTCTTCGCCCTGTTCCCAACAACAAACGTCACCTTTCCGATGTCTGGAATGATGAATGTTATGTTTTCGGTACCGGAACTTATGGTTCACATGATGATTGGGGCGGTAATAGGTCTGATGTCATTGATGATATTTGTCATGAGCCTGATGGGTGGCTACCACAAATCAGCAATGTTGAGTGCCATAGCTTCGTTCTCGATCTTCCTTGCGGGGATGAGTGGACTTGAATTCATATTTTCCGGGTTTCAAAATAATATTTTGTCTTTCGCCATGTCGCTGGGATTTATAGTGGCGGTAATTTCATACGTTTTTCTGATCTATTCTGCATCAATAGATTCTTTGACTCGGCGTTTGCACACATGAAAAACCTTTTGCATTGAACTTGAATAAACTCATATGGAAGGGAAAAACGTTCTTGTTTTGGGATGCGGCATAGGAGGATTAGCCGTCGCGAACATTCTGGCGGATAAGCTGAAGGGGAAGGCCAGAATCACGGTTATTGACAAAAAGCGGTATTTCCAGTTTCCCCCTTCTTACCCATGGCTTATGATGGGGAAGAGAACACAGGGTCAAGTACAAAAAGATTTGAGCGTTCTTACGGGAAAAGGTATAAACGTTGTTAACGAAGAGATAACTTCAATCGACCCCGCGAAGAAAACCGTTGTAACTGCTGTTTCGAAATACACTGCAGATTTCCTGATAATTTCCCTTGGCACTCAATATAATCCAGACGCTATATCTGGCTTTTCAGAATATGCCCACCACATCTATGACCTTGAATCCGCTGTATCATTTAGGGATGCCGTTGCAGGTTTTGATCATGGTTCGGTTGCGATTGGAATTTCAAGGCTCCCTTTCAAGTGCCCTGCTGCCCCATATGAGGTGGCATTCCTGCTGGATGATTATTACTCGATGAAAGGCATCAGGGATAATATCCAGATTAACTTTTACACCCCTGAGCCTAACCCAGTCCCCTCGGTGGGACCGGAGATAGCTGACAAGGTTCTGAAGCTTCTGGAATCAAGAGGGATAAATTACCATCCACGACTGAAGCTGAAGGAGGTGAAAAAGGATCAGCTTATCTTCGAAAGTGGTGAAACAATGGATTACGATCTCCTTTTTTCTGTTCCGCCGCATGTTGCACCGGAGCCTGTAGTTAAGGCTGGTATGACCGACTCCACTGGATGGATTCCAGTTAATGTGAGAAACCTTGAGACAAGATTCCCTGGAGTATTTGCGATCGGAGATGTTGCTTCCATTCCCACTCCAAGCGGCTATGTCCAGTATCTTCCCAAGGCAGGAGTATTTGCTCATGGTCAAGCAAAGGTTGTCGCCAACAACGTTGCTAACGCGATCGCTGGAAGTGGAAAAATGAGAGAGTGGGATGGGGAAGGAGCGTGCTTCTTGGAAACTGGCCGTGGAAAGAGTGCTTTTATGAAAGGAAAATTTCTAGAAGAACCAAAGCCACTAATGGACTTCAGGGGTCCAGGCAGTATATGGCATATGCAGAAGGTTGCATTCGAAAAATACTGGATGAGGCACTGGTTCTGATGTTTCCCGAACTGAAGCGTCAGACTGCGGTAGTGATGTAGAATGAACGAGACATTATTTATTTTGAATGATCCGCCATATGGCTCTGAAAAGACATATAATGCACTTCGTCTGGCACTGTCTATTGCAAAGAAACAGGATAGCGATAGGATACACATTTTTCTTTTCGGTGATTCTGTTCTGACAGCGAAAAGATCGCAGAAGGTGACAGAGGGTTATTATAATTTAGAGACAATGTTGAAAGGTTTGGCAACGCGGGGGGTGAAGATCAGTGCCTGCGGAACCTGCATGGATGCTAGAGGAATGAAGGATGAGGAGCTGGTCGATGGAATAAGCCGAGGATCTATGGATCAGCTCAGTGACTGGACTTTGTGGGCCTCGAAGGTTCTTGTTTTCTGAACCAAATCCGAAAACTGTGGTGTTATTTTTGTATTGGGTTGAAATGGACATTGATCATTGCCTTCCTGATTGTGGCTTCTTCTCCCTGGACAACCCGAAATTTCTGGACGGCA
>JAJYRT010000150.1 GCA_021793945.1 Thermoplasmata archaeon | reverse complement strand
GACGAATAAGAAATTTGAGATATTTTTAGAAAAGGATTATGGAACTTCCAGGACCGTATCTGCAATTCACTTGAGTTGCGAATATACTTCTCACCGTTCACATAAGCAGTCTTCCACCATCCACCACAACTAGACTTCCGGTCATGTAATCGGCAGGCCGATGAAGCAAGAAACATTGCAACCTTGGCAATATCGTCAGGTACACCCATTCTTCCAAGTGGAATCTGTGCAATGAATCCAGCAGTAATCTTCTCTATCTCCTCCCTTGACATTTTACTCAATGGAGAAGAAAGTGATGATCCCTCAGTAGCAATTCCGCCTGGAGCTATTGCATTGACATTTATTCCATACTTTGCGACTTCAAGGGCAAAATTCTTTGTAAACATCAGGTCGTTACTTTGCAGTTGATGGGTTGTTAAGCTTTATGGGAGGTCCTCCTGCCGTGGCAGCAGGCGGAGTCTTGGTAATGGTGTTCGGCATAATTCCTGTATTTGAACTGTCAGGCATAATAATATTGCTTTTCGTTCTTTGTTTTTCATTATTCAGTTCTCTGTGGAACCTTGACGGTAATAGAATGCCGGAATGAAGTTTTAAATGCCTAGATCATAATGGGTTGCATTGTGTGTAATATACGTGGTCATTTAACCACTCTTATGGTACTTTATTTGAAATCGATTAACTCTCTTAGGAATACGTACATCTTCCACAAATAATGTTGTTACTTACATCTAGGTATTGACATATTGAAAAATATGGACGTATGAACATATGGAAACTATTGAAAATATGTGTTTTGCAGATTAGGTTATGGACTTTTATTATGACGCCCCGAACGGTATTCGATTACTGACGTAATCGCCTCCTGTATATTCTCCCCTTGCATGGTCATTCATGGTTATCGGGAAAAAAGGTATGAGGACATCGAAAAGAATGAGAGGGTAAACCGATGGTATCTCAATGCCAGGGCCCGATCGCCCATAAGCGCTGATATCTGGCGAAGGGCCCTCGGCATGTACTGCCGTGTGAATAATACAACCCCTGAAGGCATCCTTGACAAGGCAACGGACGGCACTCTCAAGGATAACTTTCATGATTTCGTAATCAAGATGATGGCCGAGGGAAAGAAAGGCGCATATCTGGCCAAGGTAAAGCAGATCCTTCACTCATGGCTTAAATTCAATGACGTGAATTACAAGATCAGGATCAACATACCCAACGAGCGCATAAATGAGACTACCATGGATGAAAGGGTACCAACTAAGGAAGAGCTTTCAAGGATCCTCAGGATGGGTACGCTCAGGTCGAGAGTATCAATTTCTCTTATGGCATTCTCAGGGCTTAGGCCTGAGGTTCTCGGCAATTATGAGGGTACCGATGGCCTGACGCTTGGGGACATTGAGGACCTTGATCCTGAATCCTTGGCATTCAACAAGGCTCCGGCAAGGATTAATGTAAGGAATGGACTGAGCAAGACAAGGCTTCGGTATTTCACATTCCTTGGCCAGGAAGGATGCAAGTACCTGAAGGATTACCTCGATGCAAGGAAAGCATCCGGGGAAGTCCTGACTAAGAAGAGCACGCTTCTTGGTCCGGATCCTTCCAATATGCAGACATACCATGGATTCCTGAGGACCCAGTTAATAGGAAGGGAGATCAGGAACGCCATACGGGGAGCTGACATGGACATGCGGCCTTACGTCCTAAGGGCTTACTTCGCCACTGCCCTTGACATTGCAGAATCAAAGGGCCTGATCTCTCATCCCTGGAGACACTACCTCATGGGGCACAAGGGAGACATCGAAGCCCGGTATTCGACAAACAAGAGACTACCTCCGGATATGATCGAGGAAATGAGATCCGCTTATATCAGGGCATCTAAGTATTTTGAGACCGAGGAACACGGCATAAAAGAAGAGGACGTGACCAAGACAATGAGGAAGACCGCCATAATGATCCTGGAGACTGCATACGGCATGCAGCTCTCGGATAAAGAGAAAGAGGAACTCATGGGCCTTGAGATAAACGAACTTCAGGATAGGCTAAAGGAGATATTCAGGGATAAGAAAGCGGAGATCCTTAACGACGGCAATAAGCATAAGACCATACCTGAAAGGGAGCTCGTGCAGATATATCCCAGGGGAGACAAAGTGGTTGTTAAGCTCCCCTTATGATTTAAGAGGTTTTACAGTATTCCGTTCGTCAAAGGAGACGACATAAACTTGGTGACTAAGTACATTTATATTGACGAGAGTGGGGACCTGGGCTTATCGGAAATGAGTTCCAAGGTCTTGATTATATCGGCACTCATTGCAGATGATTCTCGCAAGTTAGACCGAATAATAAAGAATGCAAGGAGATACAAATTTAGCAAAGAACTGAGAAAGGCAAAAGAGATCAAGTTTAACAAGTCTAGTCGCGAACTCAAGGAATACTTAATAAAGAAATTAAACGAAACTGCTCAATGTCGTGGTGTCCATTGTATACTTTACAAGAAGAACCTGACAAGCGAATTTTTGAGAGATCATAAGCACAAACTCTACAATTTTGCAGCGGGGCGTCTTGCAAATGCTATCATTTTAGAGCCCTGTAACGTTGAAGTCAGGATCGATAAATCGAAGGGAAAACAAATCCTCAGAGATGATTTTAACAGCTATTTTGAGCGTAATCTTAGAAATGGGTCTAGCATAGATAGAATAAACATATTTCATAGCCATTCTGAGAATTTTAGCGGACTACAACTTGCGGATTTGCTCTCGGGGGCGGTGTACCAGAAATTTAACAACCAATATCCCCTTTATGTTAACCTGATAAATCAGTCTACCTTTCCTCAATATTTCAAAGAATTATGGAAATGAAAAATTTAGACAGCGCCGGTTGGTACTTTTAGGCGTGCACCTCAAGGTACACTTAACCAACCGGTCTTACCCGTACTCTAACATGGTTAATAACGATATAAACGTTTACACTGCACACATTGAGTAACAGTATTGATTCTATATTCAAAGTACTCTGATATAAAGCATTTGTCAAGCTGCATTCATGACAACCAGTTATCACTGTCAAGCTTCGATTAATTTAGTATGGATCCTCTTATCGACAGGGAATCAGGAAAGGAAAGCTTCAATTCGTTATCGATAGGACAAAAACAATAGGAATTTCAATAAATATGGAGCATTGTGATAACTATATAGATTATATCTTACTCAGTCTATAAGCGTCATGAGCTTTCAGATTTAGGTAAGTCTTATGATAAGACTTGCTTATGTAAGTTCCGTTCAAGTACTTACGGGTCGTTTTTCGCAGTCATAAAGGATATTGTATTACATTAGGCGATACTTAACTCGATATCGCATTTCTGAATGGTAAGGGCATCATGGAAGTTTCGCCCAAGGACTGCATTCTGCCCCTCAGATAGATGCCCCCTATTGAATGCAACCGGGATCGGATATTCGTCCTCAGAAATGCCGATAAGCTCTGATTATTATGGTTATGTTTTGTCATAAAACATAATTTGTTATGTTTCTATATAGTTCTGAAAATGCCGCAATAGTTCAGTTCCGTTAAATTAAATTAGAAAAAACATAATTAAGGAATAAGGGGGGCGGTATATAGGTCATGTTTCTCAGTTATGTTTCATAATGTGAATGCTAAAAGTCATGTTCTAGGGTAAAACATGGTTTATCATATTTCTATATAGTTTCAGAAAGTCCGTAATAGAGCCTCTCCACGAAATTAAATTGAAAAAAACATAATTGTAGAAATACAATTTGAGTATATGTCATGTTTCTAAGTCATGTTTCATTGTGGAATATCAAAGATATCTACGTGATTATTTTCTCTGCACGTGGCAAGGGCATTCACAGTAAATAGTTGTTCGGTATTCACGGTTCCCGATCTTCTTTACATGTATGCCCCTAACATCGCATTTTTAGTGCTCACCGGCAACGCACTTTGGCCAGATGTGTCTCTTCCACTGCTGATTAATCACTTTTTGTCACCTCCCAAGAAGCCGTCAAGCAGCAGTCCGAGGGCTATCAGGGCAACCGCCGCATACACGAGGTCCAAGTATTCAGAACGTGAAATTACCGGAGGAATGCGAAGGAGGTCACCGAAATACGTGCCTATGTCAAAGAAGGCGTTAGCGATCACGGCATAGAATGAGTAACGAAGCGTGTTTGAAAGATACGCATACACAAGGTACACCAGCAGGAAGAAGCCAGAGAGAAAGGGTTGATTACGATTATAAACGCCCCGAACGGGATTTGGACCCGTGTCACAGGCTCGACAGGCCTGTATGATAGGCCACTACACTATCGGGGCTCTCACCAAAATTATGAGCCTTTATAAAAATGTTAGTAGAGGCGATTCATCCG
>JAJYRT010000149.1 GCA_021793945.1 Thermoplasmata archaeon | reverse complement strand
GGGGCAAGGTACCAAGAATTGCAGATGAAGAGTCGTATCTGGCGTTTGCAGACCACTTCCTTTACATCGATCCCTTCAGGGACAGGTTCAATTCTCCCTTTCCGTACAGCGATACGGACGTGAATCCGATAACGGAGAAACTTATTGAGAATGGTGGCATAATTTCCGCCTACGTCCGTTCTCCCCTATGGGCGTCTGCTTCAAATTACGGTGTTATCAGGAGGCTTTTTGCCAGGCGAGTGGAAATAACGCCAGATCGCAGGAAACTGCTGGACCTCTGCAAGGGACTGACCTTCAACGAACTGAAAAGCAGGGCTGAAATGCATGAAAATGATCTGAAAGATGAACTCATAAGGCTGGAATCCGCATTCCTGCTGAAGCGGAACATCAAGTCAGGCACTACGGCTTACAGTTCCACGGAGTTTGAGAGAGAGCAGTGGACCGAGGATGACGTCGAATTCTGCATCAGGAAAATTCTTGGTTCCTATGGCCCATTGACTCTGGATGAGATAATGATAAGGTTGCCTCTAGAATCGGTAAACCTGGAAGCCATAACCGGAAAGATGGTTGAAAATGGGGAGGTCGTTCTTGACTATATATCCCCAGTTTTCTCCAAGCAGTACATTCTCAAGGAAGACCTGGATCTGATGCTCGGGGAGAGCAGGAGGGACATTCAGGCAGAGAGGGTAAAGAAGCTTTCATCTCCAGTGAGCAGCGCAAGGGAATATTTTCAGTTATATGGGTATGCTTCAGATAAGTGGAGCATCTCTGCAAGGTGCAAAGGATTCCGTGATTCAGACCTTATGGAACTTATCATCTCCGGGGAAGTGGTTTCCGGGAGATTTGTAAAGCACAGAACAACTTACATGTCCATAAGACTTGCAAAGGCCCTTAACTATCTTCGCTACGAGAAATTTACCAAGGAGGAATCAGATATCCTGACGTATGTTTCACAGGGGTACGATTCTGAGAAGGATCTTGTAAAGCGTTCATCATTCGATATCAAGATAGTAAGGCAGATACTCAGGATACTGGAGTATAAGCTTGCAATAAGCAGAGACGAAGGAGGCAAGCTTCGGGTCCTTTTCGGCGATACCAGGTCCGAGGGGAGCGTAGGTTACCTGATAGAACTGTTTGGCCCTGTCACGATGAATGAACTGTCGAGGACATTCTGGTTCCACCCGGAAATGGAGATCAAATCGGCCGGAATCAAGCCCTTCTACTTCAACCGGGAACTATATTATGGAAACCAGGGCGTTGTTTCTGACTACGCAGGGAGCATACTGGTCTCAATATACGATCCTGTCAATATGTATCTGGGCAGGCTTTATACCAGGGACATTGAATTCAATTCCCGGCTGCTTACTGGAGGCGTAGAGGTTGCAGACGTTCAGTCTGATTTGCGGGACAACGTGCTCTGGATTGAGGAAATCCAGGAAATTCCAGGCATTAACAGGGAGTCGATTCTGGACGCATTTGTGGAGTTAAAGAAAAACATAGGGCTCGATGCCGTGGTAATATACGACGAGAAAGAGATATTCTCAGAGGTTTCAGAGAAAAAGGGATTCAAGCGCACGGGAGAATTGATAATAAATTCCGATGCAGAGGTTCTGGAAATCGGTGAAGAACCACTCATGAAGGCGGCAGTGAGCCAGTTCTCACGCTCAAGGCCGTCCGAGGCGATACTGTTCAATTTCCTGAAGGAGCGATTGCTGGGCATAAGGAGTGAAATAGAGGCAAATTCTCTAGGCATAACAAATACACAGCTCAGGAACTATTTCCAGTCCAGGCTGCTTTACCTTTTCAATGGTCCATATGGGGTTCAGGCATATGCAGCCATGGAGGTCATTTCACTGTTCCGGGCAATGAAGAATACCAAGCTGAGCCAGGATGAGGAAAGGATAATCAGCATTGTTCTGGACAGCAATGGGGCATCCGAGGAAGAAATCCTGCAGAATGTGAGGAAAAATATCCCCGGAGTCAGGTCTGTTATAAAGAACCTGTACTCACGCAACATACTGGCTCGGGACTACAACCGTAAATATGTGGTCGTTCCGGAAAGGATCGGACGGTATGAGGCGGTGGATGCCATGCTGGAGTTCCTGCTGAAGGAGATGATGTTCTTTGACAGGGAAAAATTCGAGAATGTTACCGGTTCTGAAGCCGGCGACGAATACACAAGGATCGTGGAAAAACTTCTTTCCAGTGGAAAGGTCAGGAAGGTCATTGTAACAGATGAAAGAAGGGTGAGCTATGTTTCGTCCAGATACAAGCCCGAGAAAAAGATAACAGCGGGTAACACGGTGATATTCGGTCCCAAGGACATAATCCCTCTATACTTCTCATCCTTCATAAAGAGAAAACTTGGCGTGCGGAACTACTTCTACCTCTATATGGGAGAACTTGTAACGGCCTTTACCGGGAAGAAGAAGGGAAAGATTATTGAGGTTACAAAGATAATAGGGGACAGGAAGAACAGGGAAACTATCAGGAAGGAGATGAACCGGATGGGATACGCATTGACGTTCAGGTAGGTAGTATCCGATGATTTTGTCATTTGAAATTATTGTAGTCGGCATCTCGCTTGTTCTATCCTCATTCCTGCTTGCGGTTACCATAAGGGCCTCGGTCAAAGGGGGGCCAAGGGCTGTTTTGTATCTAGGTGCAGCATTTGCGGTTATCCTGCTGGTAAACCTCCTGTTTGTCCTGTCCATTTTTGGGATAGTGCTTCAGGGAAATAATTTCCTGACTATTTTTCTCCTTTCCGATCTTATCCTTCTGATTATTTTCTACTTTGGAGCAGTCAGAGGTATATAGGTGCCAGAGCCAGACAGCATCAGGGAGAAAGTTCTCAGCTTCATCGAGAACAATCCTGGAGTTCATTTCAGGGAAATACAGCGGCAGACAGGAACTGCAGTGGGACAGCTGGAATACCATCTTTACTCCCTGGAGAAGGAGGGCGTCATCAAGGGGAGAAAGGACGGCAAGTTTGTCAGGTTCTTTTCACTGTCGGCCAGCGCACTCCAGAACAACATATTCTTCTACCTTCGCAGCAACAGGGGAAAGGAAATTATGTTCCAGATACTGAGGGGAGACATCCGGGAGGATACCCTCTATCCAAAAAATGAACGTAAGAGGGAGGAGGCACTTGCAATACTGGCTGAGCTGGAATCTGCCGGGATCGTGTCAAAATCCTCAGATTCCGGGAAGACCGTTTATTCGCTCAGGAAGAGGGAAGACATAATAGGCATCCTGCTGAAGTTCCGCGAGAGCTTTGTGGATTACGCAGCAAACAATCTGATAAATCTTTTCAAGTAACCTATACCAATTTCTTCCTTCTGTATGCGAAATATGGGATGGCAATCAGCACTGAACCTATTGCTGCCCCGCCTGCCAGAAGTTCTGCATGTTCCAGCAGGAAATTGATGGCCGCCAGCGTTATGGTTGAGGGTGGAAGTGTTGTTATCCCGATGCCAGCGGTTGCAAGATATGGATCCTGAAAGATCATGCTGCTGCTTCCGGACAGGTTGAACCCAAAGTTAATCTGGCCTGATTCAAACATATCCTGGAATATGTTGCCATACGGCGAGATCAAAGTTTCGTTATTTCCGTTCAGATTATATGTATTGTTCCACCAGAAAAGCGCAGGGTATATGGAGTTGTTCAGCAGGTACCCGTTGAACTGCTGGGCATGTTCATTTTCACCCATCATGCCTGTTCCCATAAATTCGCTTCCAGTCACATCCATTCCGTCTTCCCTGCCTCCGAAGCTTACCACCAGCACTAGTTTCCCTCCGCTGGATACAGTGGTGGCAGAAGTTGCAGATATCCATGTTGTTATCCTGTAATACGTATAGTTGGCAAAGGTTGTCACGTTATGGCTGTCTGGCGTTTGTTTTGCGAGATTGCCGGGTTTCACAGGGGTAACGTTTATGAAGATTGATACTGAGAGCGAGTTTCCCGCCTGCGAAGAATGGTCATCCATCATGCGCATGCCGGTAGGTCTTATCTGGAAGGTTGAGTGATAGGACATGCTACCGTTATTGCTGAATGAATTGCTCCAGTTATCCCTGGAAAAATAGTTGGCGGAAGGCTGTGATGACTGAGTCCCCGGCACATAAACCAGTCCAAGGTAAGTCAGGTTGTAACTTACGTTATGAGGAAGGGTAACATTAATAAAAGGGGCATTTCCGAAGACCACGCTGCCATTGTCGCCATGCGCTGCGCCAGCCTGAACCCCTATACCCGACATCAGAACGATGACAAGAGCAATAGCCTTGAGATACACTAAAAAATCATGCCCTGGTGAAATAACTTATTTTTGGTACAATAATGGATTATGAGAATTCTTCCTCAAGCTCGACCATTACGTCATTTAGCACTTCGTCAAACGTGTTTCCA
>JAJYRT010000148.1 GCA_021793945.1 Thermoplasmata archaeon | reverse complement strand
CTCGAATTTGGGATCTTTATCTTCACTGGCAACCTCTTCCTTCAGCATTTCATATAAGATTTCAGGTTTGTACTTTATTGAATTGAACAGATTAGTGAACTGGGGGTCTATGTCGTTATAGACAATGCTAGGGGAATTGATGTTAAGCGATACTGACCCAGACCCACCGAAAACGTCTATAAACAAGTTGCAGTGAGAAGCATTAAACACCTTCCTAATATCTGGAATAACAACAAACTTGGCCCCGGGATATTTTAGCAGTCTGAGGTAAACCATGGATCACTGCTGGCATATCATCTTTCAGGGTATATTGCTTTCCAACTCAATATAATTGAAAGATCTCGAATCGAAGAGAAGTCCTTTGATAAAATACCGCAGTCCCTTTATCTAAAATAATCTAAGTAGGGCGGCCCTCACTTTTTGTGGCTTGTCCCAATCTGAAGGACGAAGCCTGGTACTGATAGTCAGATGAGAGTCATAAAGCACGATCTGTTGCCGAGTCAGTCTTTATTTTATCCTGATAAACACCCCCGATGCAAGTACAACTTTACTATATTGAAAGACCGGTTGTCAGTATTATACAATGATAGGATTAATTTAAAGACCGCTAAGGGTTTTAATTTAGATGGCAAGAAAAATCACGGTCAACATGTATATGACTCTTGATGGATTCGGCATTTTTGCAAAATTTCCAGGATCTGACATAGAGGAGGATGAGCATGATGATTTCTGGAAGGAAATGTGGATAAGCAGATATGACTCAGTTGATACGATAATTTTTGGCAGGCGGTCTTATGAAGGACGTGCACAGGTCCATGCACTGCCTGACCGGAAGAGAACTGACAAGGAATATGTTTGTGATTAATCCATGTTTCTCGAGAGATGCAAGCTGATAGTACTGAGCAACACTTTACCGAAAGCAACATGGGGAAATAGCAAAATTGAGAAAGACGATATCAGAGATTTGGTAGATCGACTAAAAAAGGAGCCTGGAAAGGACATAATAATGGAGGGCGAGCCTTCGCTGGCCCATGATTTTATCCGGAGAAGGCTGGCTGATGGTTACAAAATCCTAGTGATGCCGGTGATTTACGGAAAGGGCCCCCATTATTGGGGTACTATGAAAGATCAGGAGACGCTGAGGCTGATCAGTGTAAAGAAAATGGTGCGAGGTGAATTGATTCTTCATTATACAGGCGCCAGGTAAACGCTGGTATGGATTAAGCATTAACCTGTTCAAAAGGGGCTTTTCATCATAAGATGATCACTTAACTGGCAGTCATTAAACAGCTATAGTTCAAACAGAAATTATATGCTTGTTATTGGGCCTTTGCCATTCTCATATCATCCTTCAGTCTCCGATAATTGAGGAATTTCCAGAAATACTTTCACTGAACTATTGCTATTAAAGGAGAGGTAATTTCTAGAATGACCATTGAAGTGTCATTGGAATTCGCTTTGAAGATTACTTCGAGAGGAGTATAATTAATATTGGTAAGATTTATGGAAATATGTCCTGAAGCATAGGAACAATAACCGGTGTTGAATACCATTGGCCCGGGTACGAAAACCGGTAGAGTATAATTTGTTAAAATACCCATTTCTGCTGTTGCGTTGTGTGGAACTTCAGTTATTAAAACAAAGGAAAAATACACAGTAACGCTACCAGGCCCAAATGGCACTGATTCAGCATAAAAAGACTGGTTTGGCTGCAACTCAATCATATCATCGGTTTGAAGTATAATGCTTTGTGAGCCTTTAAGAAATCCATTATCGTTTCCCTGTGTTTTTCCCATATCAAAGCCGACTTCGAAAAAACCTACAGAAGCCACAACCATGATGGCTGCAATCAAAATGGCTACTAAGAGTTCCCTTTTTACCATCTTCGAACTTAAAACTATTCAGCATAAATAATTTTGTAGATAAATATGTAAAACTGCTGTAATGGTAACCTTGGGACGAGGGGCTCAGAAACCTCAAAACATGTACACTATTTATCTTGTTGAAGAAATAACGCCCGGAGTATTTTTACAAAACTAAGCAATCTATAGAATGAGTCCAGTCCGTATTAACTAATAGTTATGATAAAACAGTTGCATTATATACTACTATATTGACCATGCTCGGCAGGAACTACATGGAAAGATGAGAATGGGAATAGGATAACGCACTTTAATCTATTGAAAAATACTGACATAAAGAGATGGTATGAAAATCTGAAAGAAAATCCCCACTTACAACAGGAGTATATCTCAGGGGAATGGGATTCTACTGCAGAAAGATGAACACAGCTCCTGGGAGGATATTAGAGGACGCTGAGGCCGTAAAGCCACTACAGGATCAGTTTATGGACTTATCAGGATGATGAAAGGCTTCCAAATTCAGGTTCCGTCTATAGAGGGGATGACAGAGCATCGAATGTATATGTTGGAATATTCGTTATGTCCGGAACTCCATTATTCCTGAAGTATATCGACGAGGACTTCTGGAATATAGGCATAGGAACCCGTTTGAATTTTCTCCCTTATGAATCGCTCCCTCCTTCAGATATCCTTCCAGATCCGAAGGAAAGGGAGCTGATAGTGGATGACTTCCGAGCTGACCTTCTGAAACTCAAGAAAATCGTTAAGGTCGAATGGCGTCCTGAGGTGTAACAGGAGAGAAACATGTCAAAATGTATACATTTTTCCTCAAATTTTGTATACTTTTTAGGTTGTGCTTCCAATCCTATTCCTGTCCAATCAGGATATACAAATTTGGCAAAAATCTCAATCTTCTTTGCTTCCGGATACATTCCCTCTATGATTTCGTAGGATTTTTCTGGATTCCTGCTGTGATCTGTTCTCTTCTCCTCCATATTTCATTATGGCTTGAATTTAGGAGTAGGATAGTTTCCTTTTTTTTCGCAAAGAGCAGGATTTCATGCTGTTGCCTTACATTGTGGCCTAAATCTACGTACCTTTTGTTCCAAATAACATGATTCTTATTCTCAAAATCCCATCTTCGTATAATTTTCATCGCATCCTCAACCTTAGAGGATGGCGATCACGGAAACAGGATTGCTTTTTTCTCAGTGATATTCTGAACAGGAAGATTATAGAATTCCGGAGTGGTCATCTGCTTATAATAATACGAAATCCTGTCCTCTTTACGATTGCTTCGATATCGTAAGTGTAATGCGGATCCGCTAAAATAAGATCGAATTTATCTGTAGTAGTATTCAGAAATTCTGCGATAGAAGACTGGACTGGAGACGCCGCGCCCTCAGGGAAAATGAGCTTGAAGAGGTGACCGAGAGGATAAAGGCCAAGATCTAGAACCTTGAAGGCGAGATGCTTGAAATGAAATGACTGCCCACTTCCAGTCTGTTACTTCTGTAATATGGCCTTGGGAAAGTTCTTATAGTACCATCGGCATGGAAAGTGGAAGAAATGGGTTACACACCACAGATGTCCGAAGATGAAGTCAGGATAAGAAAGCAGTGGCATGATTCAGTATACAGAAAAATGGAAGATCAGAAGACTGTTCACAGGCAGTACCTGGGAAGGAAACTTGTCATCCCCAAGGAAGTGATCCCCCCAGCATGGATGTCAAAGCTTCTGGGAAAAACTATCCTGGAAGAGATCAGGGAAAGCGATCGTGTTCTGGACATGGGCACCGGCAGTGGAATAAATGCCATTCTTGCAGCCTCTAAATCCGGGCATGTTCTCGCAGTGGACTTAAATCCATATTGCATTGAAACAGGGCGAAAGAATGCTGTACGCAATGGCGTGGCGTCAAGGATAGAATTCAGGGAAAGTGACCTTTTCAGCAATGTGGACGGAAAATTTGATCTCATAATTTTCGATCCGCCATTCAGGTGGTTCACACCAAGGGATATCAGGGAAGCAGCAGTTGCCGATGAGAATTTCAGGAGCATGACGTCATTCTTTAAAATTGTACTAGATTACCTGAAACCAGACGGCAGAATACTAATAATCTACGGAGACTCAGGGAACATGAATTATTTCCGTAGCCTCATGGACAGCCTGAATTGTAGCAAGACTCTCGTCAGGTCACGGTACATTGAGCGCTATGGCAGGAAATGGGGCTATTATGTATGGAAGCTTTCAAACTAAAACGCTTCCCGGATTTTAGGTGCATTTCTCAAAAGCGAAAGACATCCCAAATTACACGCCTTCACCCGAAATATCTCCAATTTAGAAGTGGGGGAGCCTCCATTTGGAAGTGCGGCCTGAAAGCAGAAATACCTTATATGCATGTAACATTTTTATGGTTGTGGATTTAGTATTTTACGTATTATTCCAAAAAACTAAACCGTATATAGAATGGGTCTGTCCGGATTTGGACCGGAGTTTCCAACTCCCGAAGCTGGAAGGATACCAGGCTACCCCACAGACCCTGTGATCGAGGAAAGGCTGCAGCCTTAATAATATTTCAGTCAGCGTGG
>JAJYRT010000147.1 GCA_021793945.1 Thermoplasmata archaeon | reverse complement strand
GTTTCTGCTAACCATGTTAACGTCCACCTTTGGAAATTATCATCTGTCTGATGCTTAAACTTCGTGGGTGTAACCCTACACCCTCTATCCCGTTCGCAAATGCTTCGGGGATTGCTTTTCTTATTATGTTATATGATCCATTGAGATCGGCATGGATCAGTTTTCCATTTGCAGACTGGAACACGCCTCTCCTGATTCTCTTTCCCATGTATGCATCATGATGTTCCACGGATTCATTGTCAAGGAATGAACATTTTGATGTGTGCGACTCGTCCTGAACGATCACGTTGATCCCATGCTCTTCTGCCTTGTACTTTATCTGCTGTATCAGCGTGTTGAAGGGAAGCTGCACAAAGTTCTGGTTATTCACCCTCCCCATGTTAGCCGATTGCTTCCATCCATCGTTGTGACCTATGACTATGGTATCGATGTTTCTTGATTTTGCGTATTCCACAATGGACTTGCTGACCTTGTGCATGATGTCCCTTATCTTCCTGTTTCTTGTTATGATTAATCTCTGCAGTCTTCGAGTCATTGTTTTCCTGCCTTGCAGATCATTTATGGATCTCAGCCTTGCATTCTCCTTGTTGTAGAACTGGTTTATTGATTTCAGCAATCCTGCCCTTACAGCAATCCCCTCTTCAGGGATGTTGTTTCCGATGGTTACAAGGTTTCTTACGCCAACATCAATGCCCATGATTTTCTGCGGTTTGCCAATTCCTTGACCACGAACCTCTTTCTCGTACACAATTTCAACATTGTAGCCCGTTCCAACTGGAACTATTCTCACTTCCCTCAAATTTACTTTTTCTAATCGTGTGTGTACCTCCATTTTCATCAGTTTCGGGAATCTCAAGACACCGTCCCTGATCCTGCACTGCTGGTTCGTGAACACAAGGATGTGCTCTCCATCCTTCTCCTTGTAGTGTGGAGGTTTGGGTTTTCCAGGAAACTTTCCAAGATGCTTCTTCCATTCCCTGATCGCCTTGAAGAATGACTTCCATGATCGATCCAGCATCCTGAGAATCTGCTGCGCCGTCTGTGCCGGTAGTGACCTGTAGTTCTCCGAATCCTTCATAAGCCGGTTAAGATCATTGTATCCTATCAATTTCCCATTCTTGAAGAACCCCTGCCTTATGGCATAGTTCGCCTCGTTGTACAGGTTCTTGGAAAGATGGGAGAGTTTGCCGATATTCCCGTTTCCCCGAATCCATGTCTGCTCCGTTCTCTTAACCCTCATAACCGACCTCGATTGAATGATTTCTTCTCTTTGAGTACATCTTCGTTGAATAGCGGTGCAACAGCGAGACTATTTCTTCAAAGCCCACCCTGCTGAACCTGTCCCTGTATGTCAGCATCACCTTCTCAACCCTATGGTTCATGATCTCATCGAGCATCTCAAAGAATCCTTTTCTCTTTTCGAACGAGATGCCGGAAGCAATGTCGGAATATATTGCATTTATTGTATAACCATTCATAAAACACCATTGCTTCAACTGCTGTATCTGGTTCTGTAAATCATTCTTCTGTCTGGAAGTGGAGACGCCTGCATAGATGACCGTTCTTCTCTTTATGTCTATATTCGGAATCCTGTAGACATCCTCTTCGTTATAATTATACATCCTGTTCGGCATTACCATGTACCGTATTCTCCCGACCCCGGCATAAACATGAAGTGTTTTTCCGGATATCTGCAATAGATTCAAGACTTCCTCGGCTTTCATTGTTAATACCTTATGGTATACTATGTAGTTATCGCGTTGGCTAACCATACAGATAAAGAAGACGAACAAGGCTCACCCCTGGCAGGTCCTAAGACCAGTTTCAGGATATGATGCGAGACGGGGAAAAATATTTCATAGTTGTAGATGAGGACATTGATCCTCGATCAATGGATGCGGTTATTTGGGCCATGAGTTGGAGAACACAGCCGGCCAGAGACATGAGGATCATATCCGGAAAGATTCCAGGACTGGATCCATCCGCCTATAACCCAAATACCTCCCACGAAGAGAAGGAATTCCCCTGCGATGTTGGCAGTTCTGCGGTTCTTATTGATGCGACAGTAAAGTACACGTATCCACCTACATCATTGCCAAAAAAAGAATACATAGAAAAGGCACTTAATACCTAGAAAAAGCTGAAACTTCCAGAACTGTCGATTACTTTACCCTGGTACGGGTATGAACTGGGATACTGGCCCAAGAAATTTGCGGAAGATGCAAAGGATATTGTAGAAGGAAATCACTATAAGATTGGTGAGAGACTTTCCAAATTGCGTGAAAGAGTCTGAGAAGTTGGTAAATTTGACTGGAACTGAGGAGTAAAGATGTCTATCAAGCTTGGAAATAGAATTCCGGCGAGTGCTGTTGAAACACTGCATTCAGGAAACCTCAAAAGGGCCGGAGCTGTAATTTTCATGATCAGCACCGATCCACAAAATTTTCCCCACATAGCCCTTTTATCTCCGTTTCAGGTAATAATTGAGGATAGCAGTACTCTCTACTTCTCAGTTTATAAAAACAGTTCAACCCACGACTATTTGGTGAAAAACCAAAAATTCACTCTTATTCTTCAGGATGCGCCTGCTCTTCTGTACCTGAAATGCCAGATAATTCAGACAGAAATTGAACATAAGCAACATGATGAAACACATCATTTCTTCAAGGCAGAACCCATAGAAATATTACGTGACGTTTCTGAAAAAACTCCGCTCACTTCCGAGATGTTATTTGATACTGACCAGATAGCCACCGACTACATGCACGAGTTTCTCGAGCTTTCGCAATTCATTAGAAAATTGAGGAATGAGAAATAATTAATCCATGTCCACACCCCACTCTCTCAAAAGGTTTGTTTTTACCCCAAGCATGTTAAGGACTCTGCCAATAGTCAGGTCTACAAGTTCTGTCATACTAGCCTCGCCAAAATATAGCGGTGGCAGAGGAGGCATTATGACGCCGCCTGCTTCAGTTACCTGAACCATATTTCTAAGGTGAATGAGGTTCAGAGGGGTTTCTCTGGTAAGCATGATAAGGGGCCTTCTTTCCTTCAGTGTAACCATAGCTGCACGTGTAACAAGATTCTGTTCGTATCCGGTCGCAACTGCAGAGAGTGTTTTCATGGAACATGGAGCGATTACCATACCGTCAGTGACGAAGGATCCGCTAGCGATTGGAGCCTTGAAATCGTATTCTTTGTGAACGTATGTTCCCAACTTTGCAAGTTCATCATATCCAAGACCCATCTCTTGCTTGATGGTCTCATCTGCACCCTTGGAGATTACTACATGCGTCTCGATTCCCTCTATTTTGCTGCACGCAAGCAGCAACCTGTATCCATATATTGCGCCCGTAGAACCGGTAACGCAAACCACTATTCTCTTAGACATGAAATCCTCCTTCGCCTCATAATGAAATGGTCTTTATTACTATAGACCTTGCCAACCATTAAGAGTTTTTAATAAAGAGAATTATTTACTCAATGAATTGAATCATGGGCATTTGGATTTATAGGAAGATTCATGCTTTTGTCTTTGAGCCGGAGAGGTTTTCTTCAATGCTGTCAAACATTTGCTTTATTATTTTCTCAGCCTGACCTGCCATAACTCTTTGCCCGAGTGAGCCAATTTTCCCGCCGACACTAACGTTTGCGGACCAATTCATCGTAGTCTTACCGGAAGCTTCAATAAGATCCATTACAGCAATCAGATCCATTGTACCGCTCTTTCCCGAACCATTTCCCGTGAATTTTGCATGTTTACCGGCGTCACTTTCAACTACCTTGAATTTTATTGTGAAATTATCCTTGATAAAAGCAACTCCAACCCGGACCACGACTGTGAATTCTTCATTGGATACCTTTTCGAGCTTCTGCAGCCCCGGTATACATAGCGAAAGTTTATCTGGGTCCATCAAAAAGGTATAAACATCCTTGGAACTGGCTGCCACTTCAAATGTTCCTTTAAAATCCATAGTTTTCACGTCCTGCTGTGAATTCCAAATCCTATTAAAGGGAATAAAAGTTTTCCCTAGTCAGTTAACTAAATATCCCCACAAGTTAGATGTCAGAAGAAATAGAGTATTTAATTACTTGGGCAGGTCTTATATCCTTTATTGTTGGCTCTGGCAAGAGTCCTGAATGAACAAGTTCGAGTACGCCACATTTCTGGGCAAACTTGAGGAGATAATGCCTTTTGCTTTGCTACTCGAGCTTTTTGTTTACGCTGATGTGTTTTTGCAATGCAAAACTTGATCCTTGCATTGTCCAGCTAAAATGGTACGAACAATTTATTTTTCCTGACAAGATCGCACTGACCTCCGATCCTTTCAAAGGGTATTTCACCATGTTTTCCCATGGTTGTGGGAATATGTACCCTGCCATGAAGTGTGTTAATACCGACTTCGTCGGTGCCCTCGAAGCTAAGTATCCCCTGATCATAGACTATGGAACCAAAGTCCC
>JAJYRT010000013.1 GCA_021793945.1 Thermoplasmata archaeon | reverse complement strand
GCGTGGTCACACGCAACCAGGAAACTCAGGGAAGCACGCGCAAGAAAATGGATTGTTAACGAAACGCCGATAATAGTTGGCATACTGAAAGAAAAATTGTTTTAAAAATAAAATTTATGTGGGGAAGCTTTAAATTTACTTCCTCTTTTTTATAACTGACACGTATGCTACTGCTGCTCCCGCTGAGCCAATGCTGCCTGCTATTGCTGCCAACACTGCTGCTCCTGGGAGAGTGGAGGCAGGAACTGCATGAGAGTTGCCCTGTACTGCGGATCCGATGCTTATTGGATCAGACCATACTATGGGATTCTGTATGGAGTAGGACACGAATGAGAACCCGAAGAAGCTGTACTTAAGGCTCAGGTCATTGTATCCTCCGGCAACCATATGCAGTTCAACCGGCCCGGAAATTCCCTTTGTCGTAAACGTTACAGGGATCACGCCATTGAAGACTCCGCTTACCCCGACTCCTGTTGTGGAATCCACAAATGAGGGTGCAAAAGTTTCATTTATGTACTGTCCCGGCGCTGATCCGATGGATACGTTCACGTAATTCACGTACTTCATGTCGCTGAAGGTCACCTGTCCAGTCAGCGTTCCTCCGGATCCCATTGCTACGTTAGCATAGAAGCTCCCTGTCTGAGGTTCAACGAAAACTGTAACAGCATTGCTTGTAAGACCGTTGTATGTGGCATACAGGGTGTCTACCTGCGTGAAAAGTGAGGCATTCAGTTCCGCAAGACCAGCATCCGTCCAGAAATTGAACATTCCCCTTCCGTCTGTCAAAAAGGTGCCGAGTTCAACCCCGGGAGCATAGCTCGACACAGGCAATCCGCTGAACTCCTGCGAGAACTGGGTATTGTTCACAGAAATCTGGTGCACAACTGCATTGCTAACAGGGTTTCCGTTCAGGAACACTTCCCCTGTGGCTCCTAGATAGTTGTAAAATCCCGTCTGTGTATCAATGAACATTGGCACCTCTGCAATTCCGGTTTCAAGCATACCCATGGCATTGGTGACTCCGAGTGTCAGCGTTCCCGTTGCCGCGGGCGAGCTTACAGCAAACTGCTGGAATGACCACTGGATGCTTCCCTGTGAAAGTATCTTGAAGTAGCCGTACTCAGATCCCGCAATCGAAGGCGAGTTCATGTTGTAAGCTGGCGTGTAAGTGAACTCGCCGTTGCTGCTGGTTGTAAAAGTGGAAACCGTCCCCCCTCCATATGCGCCGTTATTTGGGCCACCGGAGTACGCGTATACCTTGTAAAGCCCTCCTGCCTGGCCGTTTGCAAGAAGAATCTGGAATGTGTACGTCTGCCCTCCCGTTAGTGTCGTTATGGGCTCAAGGCCGGATGGAGTAGCCATCAGGACAGTGAATTCCTCGTTCAGCAGCGCATGCCCTGCTGAGTCGACAAGCCCAAGCAGCTCCTGATCCATGACGTCTGCCCGGATCATGCCGAGTCCCTGCAGGTAGTTCCAACCGTTTCCGGCCGGGCTTTCAAGCGAGAACATCCACCAGGGCACTATTGGATCCGATGGGACTGCAATGCTGAGATTGAAGTAGTACCAGGCAAAACTGTTTGTAGGACCATAGTTGAATCCAGATCCAATGTTCTGCATCAGCAGGTATGGATTGTAGTGGAACGATGAAATTCCAGCTTCGTATGCATTATGTGCTCCATACAGGACAGGGTTTATGTCACCCAGAGCTGGAGTGCCTAGTATTATGTTAGCCTGCTCCTCAATGAGCGCCCATTCACCTGCTGTTATCGGTGTTGCAAATGAAGTGCCGCCATAGAAGAGGTTCCAGAAACCTGTGTATACTGACATGTTGAAAGCTGCTGCTCCGCTTACGACAGGATCCATTCTTGCTCCGGATGTGTAGGTATCCAGGGCGTTTTGCCACCAGGGCTGCTGTGTCATAAGGGATTGCCCGAAGCCTCCTCCAATTATTCCCTTGAAGGTCCCGCTTAAACCCTCACCGTAAGCCCAGTAAGTGAATGACTGTTCTCCGGATGCCGGTGCTACCTGCATCATTATTCCGTACTCAGGGTAGTATGCCCATACGTTTGTATCTGGAAAAGCCTGTCCTGCGCTTTCAGCAGTCAACTGTCCACCACCGACACTGGTCGATCCGTTGGCTATGGCAGGGATGCCTGCGCTCGTTGCTCCATATTCATAAAGCCCTGCGTATGATCCGTAGTCTCCCGTTGCAAAGAAATTCGTTACTCCAACAAGGTTGAGTTCGGTCAGCAGAGTGTTCTCCACCTGCATATAGGTTGGGGATCCGAAGAATGCCGTATATGCCTCGTCACTTCCGTATGAATTGCTGGTTATTGTTATGGAATCCGTAGCGTTGTTTCCGCTGACAAGGTTCTGCGCAATGTACTGGTAGGCGTAGTCAAAGGCTGAGAAGTTCGGGTTCGGAACAGCCACCAGGTCTATGTGTGCAGCTGGTGCCATTGCAGCAATGTACTCTATGTCAAGTGCAGTTTCCAGGGTCCAACCGTAAATCTCCCCATCAAACAGGTTTGCTCCAAGCAGTGGAACAACGCTGAGTCGATCGGTGATCTGGTTAGGATTGTTGAAAACCTCCTGTGAGAATCCCTGCAGCCATGACAGCGGAAGAGTACCCACCTCAATAACTGCGACAGTTATGCCCTGGCCAAGGTCAGGGGCACCTCCAATTGTGCTCCGGCCGCTCCAGAGGTTGCTGGCTCCCGTGAGTACGTGCATTGTGCTGGGGTATATGAACTGGTAATTCCCGGAGGGATCGTTGAAAGCAGCATCAGTTGGGGTCAGGCTATTTGGCGTCCAGGTGAAGTTAGCATAAGATATGTTCTGTATCTGGTCTATTGTGTACGGATTGCTCGCGTTACCCAGTGGGTAGGATGCATTGTTTCCAGTATATATCGGGAACTGGGCATTCCCGCCAGTTATGTAAGACGAGCCGACCGTGACCATCGATGGATTCATTCCGAATGGAAGCATTACGTCGGGCTGGGCAACCATGCCGTCCAGACCGGTGATACCTGAGACATACTGTGCTATGGAGGCAGGTAGATCCAATCCACTTGTGTCAACATATATTATTGGTGAAACAGAAACCGATCCTGGTGTTCCGCTTTCATTTCCAAACAGCGGGTTCCATATGCCATTGCTAGTGTATTCGATTGCATACGCCCCTATCTGTGTGTGGAAAGCCTCCTCGTACTCCTGCACTGTACCCTGCAGGGTGAGCGAAATTCTTGCGCTGCTGGTGTACACAGTTATGCCAAATCCTTCGAAGTAGCTGATTATTCCGTTATAGGCAGATGTGCTGATCCCATACTGGTTCCCAAGTTCCCCTGTCGATACGTACTGCCTGTATTGCATTGAAGCCGGGTTTGAAACAGCGTTAATCAGGTTGCCAAATCCCGATCCGGTTTTCAGGCTGATGGTTACAATCACTATTGCGGATGGGTTAAAGTGGCTCTGTTCATCCATCAACGTGTATGTACCCGCCGTTGAGGCCAGTTGATTCAGGGATGAATTCTGGACGCTGACCAGCGGTTCCATGCCTGCGGACGTCTTGTATCCCCAATGCGTTGAAGCAGCGGCAGCCTGGCCCTGATCCACAAAGACAAAGGCGGAGGCCATAAAAAGTACAGCTATCAACAACGCAAAAAACACTCGATTCCTGTTATTCACTGGTTGTTCACCTCGTCGACCGGGCTATGCCCATTGGGCAAATTCCGATCTAAAAAAATTAAATCCATAATGTTTCATAAGCGTATTGTAAACCTGCGAAACAAATCAAAAGTGAAAAATTCTATTTATCATTAAGACTGCATAAAAATGGAAATACTGGGAATTCAGGTTTCTCTTGGTTATATGAGAAGGTCTAAATGACATTAATTCATTAAGTCATAATTTCGATGATCGTCAAGCACCCTTTGATGGTGATTAAGGTTTGTGGCGAGGCTTGCTTTCAGGGTATGTGAAATCCTGGCAATCTGGCGCTTGGAATATTTGACGTGAAAATTTGAAGTGATGAAGTCAGAGAGGAGCTTCTCGCTTTTGAGCAAATCCGGGGCCTTTGCGATAAAATTACCAAGCCTGTCTATATTGACGCGGGGAGTTCTCCCACTCCTGTCCCCGGGCTTCAGGCTGTAAGGACCGTTCTCGTTCCATGCCCATAGCCACTTATAACCGCAGACCTCCGTTATTCCTATCCTTGAACACGCCTTTGATACAGGCAACCCCTGGTATAGCATCCTGATAAAAATCAGTTTCCTGTACATTTTTACGCTCTTCTGGTACTCAGAAACAAGCCTGTTGATTTCCTTAAGGGTAAGATGCTTAACAACGTTCGTCGAATTCACACCCCTTGATATTATGTCACATCAAAATAGTAAATAAACATATGTCACCGGTAATTCTGATAGGAAAAGGCTATTCAGCATGCCTTAAGCACTAAATCCTTTTTAATCGCCTCCTCATTTGGAGACAGTGTTCATTGTCAGGTATTCTGAAATAGGCCTCAAGGGAAGGAAAGCCCGGGCATCAATGGAGAGGATGCTTGCCGACAACCTTCTGGCATCGCTCTCAAGACATGGAATATCAGCTACAGCTAAGAGAGAATCCGGCAGGATACTGCTTTATCCGGAGAGGGAAGGCGACGAGGCTGAATATGCCATAGGTTCAGTTGCAGGAGTAAAGTCATTTTCTCCATGCAAAGAATACAGGGCAACCAGTCTAGAAGATGTTGTTGGACTGGCAAGAGAGGAATTCTATCATTCGGTGAAGGGAAAAACCTTCGCTGTCAGATCCAGGAGAACCGGAACACACAGCTTCACTTCTATGGACATGGACAGGGCAATCGGTTCCGCACTGTTTGAAAATTCTACTGGCGTTGATCTAAGCAGCCCTCAGATCGAAATCGGCGCGGAGTTGAGGGATGGCGATCTCTTTCTCTATAGCCGGGTAATCAAGGGGCCCGGTGGCCTCCCACTCGGGTCGCAGGGAAGAATGGTCAGTCTTATGTCTGGAGGGTTTGATTCACCCGTGGCAACATGGATGATAATGAAGCGTGGATCGCCGGTTGACCTGATATTCTGCTCACTGGCGCATCCTGTGGACACTCTTGCCTTCCTTAAGTCTGCTGAAAAGCTTTTGAGCAGGTGGTCCACAGGTACAGATCCAACGATCAACATCATAGATGGCAGGCCTATGATCGAGACTTTCGCAAACAGGGACAGGTATCACTTCCAGAACGTGGAGTTCAAGCGTGCGCTATACCTTATTGCGCAGGAAATAGCAATATCGACTGGTGCACATGGCATAGTTACAGGCGAGTCCCTGGGACAGGTATCCTCCCAGACAGCCGAGAACCTGGGTTCCACAAGCCACGGCCTTGAGATACCAATTTTCAGGCCGCTCATAGGGTTTGACAAGGATGACATAATCGAGCTCGCGCGGAGGATTGGCACGGTTCCCGAGGCGGACCTCGGGGAATTCTGCTCGTTATTTGCAGATACTCCAATAACCAGGATAAGTCCAGAGACCCTTGACCGGGACATGAGTGATTTTGACCTGGTCGATCGGCTTGTCGCAGATCGTGTTTCCTTCAAATTCTCAGGACTGGATCAATACAGGAACTCACTATCCGGATCGGTAGCCGGTGCTGACAGGATCGCGCAGAATTCCGTAGTGATAGACATGAGAAGCGAGGAAAGGTACAGGGCATGGCATTACCCTGGCGCCATAAGAGGTGGAATCGGAGACATCTCCCGAATAATTGATGATCACGGCAAAGACAAGGTTTACATTGTCTACTGCCAGAAAGGTCTCCAGAGTGCCTATGCGGCGTCAAGGATCAAGTCACTTGGGGCGAATGCCTTTTACGCGAGCGAGGAATCCATGAAAAAGATATCAGGAATTCCCTCTTCCGGAAAGAGCTAGTTTCCTTATTGTCACAAATTCCTTATCGTAAACGTCCTTGCGGTTGAATTTCTTCGGCACAGCAAGTGGGTAATTATTTCCCTCGATGAATGCGATTCGTGCGGCTGACAGGGCGTTATCGTGTATCTTGTGTGGCATGCTTGTATTGGTCTCATCGACTATTGTAATACCTATTTTTGTCTTTTCCAGGTGGTCTATTATTTCCTTCCTGTTGGGGCCGTCTCCATTTCCAATCTTTATAGAGATGCTCTTGTAAGAATAGAAGTCGGCAATGTCCTGTACTTCCTTTCCCACTGATAGCGTGTCAGGGCATTCGTAAGCCTCAGTCAGAATCCTGTCGGCCGTCACGGCAAGTCCTGGTCGTGGCCCCGGGTCAATGCCTATAACCACGCTGTTGAAATCATACCGGTTCAACAGCCTTGGGAGAGCCATTCTTATGGCCTTGACAGGGTTGTTTGACCTGATCTGTCTTGGCAGCAGATCATCACTGCCAGCGCTCAAGACAACTGAAACGTCTTCCGGTACCTGTCCAGGATCCTCAATGCTCACGAACGGGAGATCCCATTCCTTGAGGCGGTAAATAACATCGTGGTAAAACTTGAAGTCCTGGGTAAATATGCCTATCCGACCCATTCAAGTGCCTATGCACATATGATTTAAATGCTTTACGCATTTTGATTTGATCCTTCTGGAGGTAAAAATGGACAGAGAAGTTCATGCTGGTTGTTTTTCCGGCACCCTTACAACGAGGCGGATGGCTATTATTGCGAACATAAGCCCTATTATGTCACCAATATTCCAGATGGTCCCATACGTAGCCCCGAAAGGATACTGCAGTATTCCCAGTTGGTTGAGGAATGTTGCAAGGAAGGAGATTATGATGGAAATCATTATGAGGTTCTTCAGAAGTGGCGTCGGAATCATGATATAAACATGATGATTTGATAAATATTTAAAGGTTCTTCGTGACTTTACCTATTTTTTTGTTGGCAGCTCAATATGATTTTCAACTGTTCCTGTGGAATGAGCAATTCAACACCACTGGAAACATTGCACAATCTCACCCTCCTTGACCTCCCGTTAATCGTATATAGGTGTTTTTCTCAACTCCGGACAATTGGCGAAAAGAATCAAGAGTGAGATGTTTGATTCCATTCCCCATGAGGCTGGCCATGGCAACTATCACTCCCGCCGCAAAGTTAAATGCGTAGAGAATACCAATCGCAGGTATGTTTCCTGCGATCACACTGGCACTTGGCGTGATCAGGTAGACGGGCAAACCGGGTCCCATGGCGCCAATTGCTGTTCCCGTCTGGAGTTACGTCCAGAATAGGCAGAATCAGGCATCTCCAATTAATCCCGGCTCCTTGGCGCCATTACCCGATAGCTGTCCCTTTACCATGTCATTTGCAAGTTCAACGAACTGCTTCTCCTTTCCCCTGGGTATGACCGCTCCTGCGGCTATGTCGTGCCCGCCACCGCTTCCTCCTACCTGGGTGGAAGCTTCCCTCATTACGGTTGATAAGTTCAACCCCCTCTGCACAAGTTTCCTTGTTCCACGCGACGAGACCTTGGTATTATCCGATCCGGCATTAAAGCCGATGAGTGGCTTGTCCTGCTTGAGAAGATAGAGGGAAAGGATACCGCTTATTGATCCCGTCATCTCGCCTTCAGGGGCATAAAAATACCTTATGCTGTCCTCCTCATAAATGTCCTTGAGTACTCTATATGTGTATTCGATGAGTTTTGTCTTGGATATCTTCCAGTTGGAAATCATCTCTTCCTTTACGGAAATGTCACCGAGGAAGTACTGTACGGGTATGGAATTTTTCCCGATCTTGCTGTTTCCGTCAACTATGCTGCTGACTTCCTTGGAGGAGAAATCCAGATCCTTGAACCTGATTATGTCACCCTCAAGGTACTTCATGGCCTCCAGCCCAATGTTCTGGCTGATGAGTTTTGCTGCCAGTGCATTTGCAAGGGACGCTTTCTCAGTATCCTGAAGGTTGTATACGCTCGTTTCCGGTTTTATGCCAAGGTTCTGAAGCAGCTTATTCACATTTTCCGGATTCCCGGTGAGATCCTTGAAGAATGGATCCGTGGAATAGGTTATTGCATCAACAACCGTGCCGCCTTCCAGGTTCAGTGTATGTACAGAGTCATAATTTCTTCCGTATTCTTTCTCAAGAATGCTATTCAATCCTCGCAGTCCTCCGATATCCTGCTTGTCTGCAATAACTCCTGAAAGAAAGAATGGATAAAGATCCCTGTTCTTCTCGTCAATTGTCAGCGCCATGAGGTAAGCCATGGTAGAACCGCAAGTTTCCCTTGTGCCATCTATTCCAAAATCCCTTGCATTGATGTTCAGGGCCTGCACAGTTGATTTGCCGTAGAAATGGTGATCCAGAATTATGAGATTCTCAGCCTCTGGCACATACTGAACCTGGTCTGAACCTGCATCCACAATGACCGTTATTGAATCCGGCTCTTCCTCGATCCTCTTCCTGAAGTTTTCACCGTCCAGGCTCTTTATGTAACCCAGGTGAAACTTTTTGCCGAGCCTCTTGAGTGTGCTGCATAATATAATCGCAGCACTGGTCCCATCCCCATCGTAATGAGCCAGCACCCTGACATATTGAGAATTCTTTATCCGGGATGATCCCCTGAAAAGAAGTTCATAAAATTTTGGATCAATTATATCCTTTAGCATCTTGATTACAGGACTTTGCTGAGGTTCCACTCTGGAGCAATGCTTCCAGTACGCTTGTAGTGCCTTACAAGTCTCAGCATCTTAGACATTATGAGCATTTCTCCTCTTATGTTGCTCATATCCTTCTTGTTGGATTCTGTGTGCTTCCTTACGTTCTTGTACCTGTTTATTAAGTGTGAAAGATCCTCCGGCAACTCTTCCTTAATTCCGTTTTCAGACAGTATTGTGCCTATCTTCTTCCCCAGCACGGGTTTTGTGCCGGGTATTCCGTACTGATCCCTGAGCTTTATTCCAATCACTGAATGTGACATTCCCTGCTTGTTAAGTTCAAGAACAGTCTTGACTATCTCATCGTCTCCCATTCCAAGCCACGCAGGCTTGCCCTGTCCATATACCCTGTGTGATCCTGATTTTCCTCTCTTTCTAGTGTGCATTCGTGCCATTAACAGTATCTCCTGATTTATTCTTCATAGCAAAGGTATTAATCTATTTTTTGACACTTCCGCCTGCGAAGATGCATTATTGTGGATTGTCCCTCAAGACCCTCTCATACTGCGTTATGACTTCCATGCCAACAGACCAGATCGTAAGTTCTTCATTGAAAATGGACGCTTTTTCAAACCGATCCACATTCGACCTGTAATTCCCCTCTGAAAATCCACCTATGATCACTGTCATATTCTCTGGCCCAGATATAACGGAATCAACCGGCTTGATGACGGCGTCAGGTGCCATTGCCAGCACCCTTTCTGCAGGTCTGTCTATTGCGGAATTCAGCGTTCCTTTCTGCACCTGTAGCAGGGTCTTTCCGTCAGCAACGATCCTTCCCTCGGCAAACAACTTCTCGAAAAGGCCGATGAACCTGTTGTACGCCCTGGGAAGCCTTGTATCCGCTGAAATGTCGATAACAAGGTCATTCCTTGTGTGTATCCTGACCCTAAGGTTTCCCATTCTGTTCAGTATGGAGTCCATTGCCACAAGAAGGAATATGTGTATTATGTCCGGTCTTCCTCTTCTATTGGATTCTCCGGGAAAATATCGGTCTATTGCGGAATGCATGTAATTTGAATCAAGGATGATTCCATCAACTTTCTTTTTCCTCTCTCCGGCTATCTTTCTAATTGAATAGTCATCCCTCATCTCAGGTGGAATTGTTTCAAGTTCAGCATCGGCAATAATTATGGTTAGCACGATGGGGGTAGCCCTTATCCAGAATTATAAATATCGGTCCAGTGCGCCGGGAGAAAGATTAATGCCAAGAATAAACTGATGTAGTTGTGTACAACATTTCTGTGATAGGTGGAAGCACAATCACCGATGAATACTGCAGGACAGCATACAGGGTCGGGGAGTTACTTGCAAAAAGCAGATCGATAGTGTTTTGCGGTGGCCTTTCAGGCGTTATGGAGTGTGTTGCGAACGGGGTCAAGAGCAATGACGGAATCGTAGTTGGAATACTCCCTGGATACAGTCCGCTTGAGGGGAACTCCCACCTCTCAGTCTCCATTCCTACAGGCATGGGCTTTGCGCGGAATTTCCTGGTCGTAAGGGCAGGGGAATCCGTCATTGCCATTGACGGATCAGCCGGGACCCTGTCGGAAGCATCATTCGCAATAAGCGAAGGAAAGGACGTTATCTCACTGGATTCCGTAGAAATAGTTCCCAGGAAGAAACAGGAAGGGAAATTCATCAGGGCATCCAACCCCGAAGAGGCAGTAACCCTTGCCATGGAATCCGCAAAAAAACACAGGGAAAAATTTATGGAGATAATGAAGCAGCTGAAGGATTAGATTATCTTCTCCATTTTGGGTTGCTCGGCCTGTTGGGTCTCCTTCCGGATCCAAGAACCAGTATCACCATGAAGATGAACACGCCCGCAGCTACATAGTAAATCCAGTCGTAATTTGGGGGGGTGCCGTTGTAAAATGTGATCGATGCGCTTTGCGTGCCGCCGTTAACCTTGATGAGTGGGTTGTTTACGGAAACAATAAGTGTGTATGATCCAGTTCCGAGTTCAGAACTGAGGAGTTCAAGAGACACAACCTGGGAAGAATCTGCGGAGAGATTCACGGTCTTTGTGCCGTATAGATTCCCGTTTAACACAAAGGAGACCACGACGTTGTTTATGGCGAATGCCTGGCTATTTGTTATGGTTGCACGGAGGGTTATGGGGTTGTATACGTTGATAGCAAAGGTATGGGAGTAATTTACATATTGCCCATGGTAAAGAGCACTGGTTATAACGGCAATGTATATGGTCTGCGGGGATAGCGGCGCAGTTACAGAGAAAGATGCTGAGGGGTTGCTGCCTCCATAATTCTCGAAGGTGCTTGTCGGAGAGAATCCGGTCAGGTTTTCACCTGAGAAGTATGCCTCGGTTGTGTAATTGCTGAAGCCTACTGAATTGTTCACATAAACGGTGAAGCTCTGTCCCGTGTATACGTTGCTGGGGATGGTGACTGAAACATTGTCGACTATCGGAATTGGAGACGCAGCAGATACCATTGCAATGGCGGGCAACGCCATGATTGCGATTATCAATATGGCGAGTAACTTGTTCATCTACGGAACCTCCTTCCTCTATATGATGCAATGAACAATCCTCCCGCGACTGTTACGGCAATGATTATTATTCCCGTTATCAGTGTTGAAAGGGCATCTCCTGTGTAATTCGCTATAATTCCGTTTCCACTGGGTGACGGAGTGATGCTGGCATAGGGGTACTCCATGGTAAAGGAGATGGGTTCATTCACTGTGCTTCCATTAATTGTGGCGTTGAAATTTGCACTAATCGTAGCACCTGGAGCAAAGGCTTGTGTTGTTGGGGAAAGCACTATTTCAACGGTCAGTGACTTGGCGTATGGTATTGTTATTTTTCCTGCTGCCTTTCCATTGTAAACGAGCGTAGCATTCCAGCCATAATCCCTTGCATTCGTTGCAGAACTGTTAATCTGCCCGGTCACTGTAATCGGAGCATTCCCTGTATTGGTAAGGGTAACCATATAGACGAGATTGCTTCCTTGTGGAGTTCCGAAAATGGAATTTACATGACTGGAGAAAGAGAGCCTCTGTACAACATCAATGTTGACTATGCCAGAAGAGGTAGACGATGAATAGCTCATGTTTATGGGGATGGCGTCAACTCCAGCCTGCGGGTTGTCCATAGCATACACGGTGGCATTGACACTTCTGGTTTGTCCCGGAGCTAGCCCAAACATGGTTTCATTGAACATTATTTTCCATGACGGGCTGCCTGAACTCAGGGTCACGTCATTGTACACATTCTGTTGGTTTGTGACGTTGAACTCCACAACTGTACTGTTAGTAAGATCAAGTCCAGTGCTGAGGGATGGATAATGTTTCCCCTGGCTAATGACTACACTTCCAGTCACCTGCTGGGATAGAGCCAGGGTGACGGATTGAGCCGAGTTAATGTCCAACGTGTCGTTTTCGCTGTAAGTAACTGTTAGCACCGTACCGTTGAACGCGGTCATTGTCTGGGTGACACTTGCATAGAATGAATAGTTACCCTGAGGCAGAAGAATGGATGCTTCCGACGAGTTATAGGCAATGTTATTCGGGTATTCAGTAATCATCACGTTTGTGTTCATGGATCTGGACCCCACCGTAACTGCTACCGAGGTGGCGTATGCATTCACCAGGCTTATGTTGTCATAGTAAGTTCCGCTGAACGCAGGTATGGTAACACCACCGAAATATCCGGTTCCTGTTGCATTGTTAAGGGCGTAAATTTCCCATGTCCCCGTTGGAAGGCTGATCTTGTAATAGTTAAATGAATTAGTAGTAGTTTTCGCAAGGAATGTACCGGAGGATGACATAATTTCGATGACCGTATTTTCCATTTTCTGGCCATGGTAGGATACTATTCCAGTAAGCACGGTGGTTACGGGCGTTGATGTTACACTTACCGTGAACGAATTTGTTGTGCTTGCTGAAATCGTTCCGCTACCTGAGATGATGTAAGACCCGGTTGAATTTACAACGGTGTTATAATAATGAATACTGTAACTTCCCGTTGGAAGGTAAACAGGGCTTGAGGACAGATTAGCTGGAGTGCCGTTGACAGTTATTTCATAGTGGCCGCCGCTCACGCCAAGCGAATTCTTCAAGGTTATAGATCTTGCGGAAACGTTCACAGGGGTAACGACCCTGTTTGCGATCAGGGAATACAGGTTCCAGGAAGCTTTTGCATTCCCGGAAACATTAGAGTATGTATATACCAGATAGTTTCCAAAAGGTAGGGGGGCGCTTGCGTTGATGGGGTTCCCTGTGGAATTGAATACCACGTAGTTTGTTGCATTTACTTTCAGCGTGGCCAGGGGTGTTGAATTGATGTAGAAATGCTGAGCCGGGACGTTTGGAATGACAATTACCGGTTCGGAGAACTTCAGGGACGAGGTTCCGTTGCTGGCCGAAGCCAAATATATTCCGGGCACCACATCGGTAGATATTGCCTTCTCATTCCCTGACAGAAAGTATGTATTGGTTCCGGTCAGGGTCAGGTTGACATTGCCATTTAGGCTCGTCCCCTGGTTTACCAGTGAAAATGTAGCATTGATAACCATCGGTGTCATGGAATAATTCAGCGTGCTTCCAGTGATCTGGACAGTGGAGGACGTATACAGTGCGCTCATTGAATACATACTGAGGTCTGGTTTGCTCTGGTTTGTATAATAAAGCGTGGCAGTTCCGGAGCTTACGGTTCCAAAATAAACAGGATGACCCGATGAGTAAAGAACGGAAACGCCAGATCCTATGTGAGGTCCTGTGCTCGATGATTCGTGCAGAAACACCGTTTCCTGGTTAGCGTACGTCAGATCCGGTGCTATGCTCCTTGTTGAAACCAGATAAATATTCTGGAATCCCACCTGGAAATTTCCCAGGTATGTTACAGCGGACGCTATTCCATAAAAGCCTACAGGCAACATTATGGTGTACGGACCGGGAGATGAATACGAATACTTGAGAAGAGTGGAGTTGCTCATTATCTCATAGTAGCCGCTGTAAGCAGAAACTCCTGGCAGGGATGCAGAGACAGTCAATGGATAGGAGAGGCTCATGACCGCGTTCACGGAGGTATTCGATTCAACGTTAACAGTCTTGGCGACAGAATAGTTACCGCTGGATGCATATAGTGTGTAAATCCCATATGGCACGTTTATGGAGAATTCGTCATTGGTGTTCAGCAACGTCTTATACGCACTGGATATCTGCCCGTCTGGATACAGGTACACAGTAGTTCCGGGGTTGGCATTAAAGATCTTTCCCGAGACAGTTCCGCTAAGAGATGCAGACAGGTTTGTGGTTGAATTCTTTCCCCAGTTAGAGAACGTTATGCTGGCAGTGTTAGTCTGTGAGCTTCCCTTCATGGCGTATACGGAGTAGGTTCCGGGCTGTACCCATAAGGTAGCGTGTCCTGCAGCATTGGTTACGTTCGAATATACTGTCGAACCGTCCACTGCTTTTACGGTGTAGCCAGGGGATAACCCGGGAGCAGAGGATGTGTTGACGAAGATACTGTCAAAGTAGACGGTGGCATCGTAGACAAGGTTTCCTCCTATGGTGATGTTTGCCTGAAGTATATTCGGATAATATGTTCCGTTCACAAGCAGAGATTCCTGATAGTTGTAGGGCTGGATGTTATTCAGGATGTAAGCGCCATTCACAATGGGTATTGACAGGTTTGTATTGTATGTTGAATTTGTGAGGAAAACAGTGCCGGTCTGTATCTTCTTCGCGTTAAACTGCCCAGGTTTGGACGCATTCGCGAACGGGACATTCTGGTATTCCATGAACGCTGTACCGGATATCTGTGAGCTCTTTACCTGGTAGTTATCCTGAATATAATAGTTAGGCATTCCCGTGGTCGAATTCACTGACAGCGACAGTCTCTCCGCCTGCTGGTTCGACACATAAACGGACTGTTCCTTTAGTATGTTCTTTCCATAGAGATAAAGCGGGTTCATGGAACCCGTGCTGAATACCACGGTATCGTTGCCTGGTACAGCAGTTATATTGTAATATCCGTTGGCGTTGGTATGTACCACACTGTGTGGTATTCCGTACTGGTCGTAAACTGTGACATTGACACCACCAACCGGAAGCCCGCTTGGGTTTGTAACCCTGCCAGTGATTATTGCGCCTGGATAATATGCAACTATGGGATCGCTGCTTCCAAGCATCTGAGAAGTTGACGGGAAAATCACAGCGGTTCCGATGCCCTCCCTCAAGTAGGTGTAAGCCTGCTGCAGTGGGATATCCTGCCACGCACCGGGATGAGCAGCATAATTGGTATATGGATTCCACGGAATCAGTTCATAGACAATCTCGAAGTTGCTCATGTTCCAGGCGGGCATTACAGTGAGGTTTGACGTGCCGCTAGCTAGACCTGGTATTCCATTGGTAACGCCGACGGCGCTCCCCGGGAATCCTATCTGGAGGCGATAAATCGTGGAATTATAGAAGGCTGAAGTGTACTGCAGGTATTCATTTGTGACAGTGGCTGAAGTGGGGGTGTTCTGCAGGGTGTAAGTGCCATTTGTTGTGTCAACTATGACATTATAGAAAGCGGTCGGAACAACGCCACCTCCTGCGGTTGAGTATGACGGGGTATCTGTAAGGTAGGCGGGAGCATAGAATGTACCGGTATTGTTCACCGAAGATGGGAAGAGGGTGTGATCTGCCTGTATGTACTTTATTGAATATCCCGTCACCTGTTCAAGTGCGGAATAGGCATTAACGAGGGTATTCATGGAATATTTCGAGGCAAGTTGGCCCTTGATTAAGGCAAAATATGCATTTGTCGGCCCGATGCTGTTTATATATTGCCCATAGATGGATGGATTTTTCAGTATCAGGGAGCTATACGCTTCCGGGTTTACATATATCTTTGCGAGGAATGAAGCCTCTGCCGATCCAAAGTAATATGTAAGGACATTATTGACGCTTGGCGTGAAACCATTCGCAGACTTGTTGTACTCAACTTCAATGGTCCTCGCAATGAAAAGGGCTAAAATCTGGCTCTGATTTTGCGCCAGCAAGATCTGCCCAGCAACCTGGTATCCTTGCTGGAAGTCATCGGCAACCGTGGGATGGAGTCCCTGCTCCAGTTCCTGGAAACCGTAATCCCACCATGAAACGTACGCAGGTTTGTCATTGATTGGCTGTTTCGAATCCTGGGTGGAAAGCCATGCGAAGGATTGCGCAAGTGGCTGCGATTTATTGTCTATCAGGCTGCCTGTGGCACCGACGTAGTAAAGGCTGCTTGCGGTGAAGTTAGGCGGCTGCAGTATGCCCGGGACAGCATTATAAATTTCCTGGTTATATTTTGCGGCATTGTTAACGGGTATGGAAGAGGATATTACTCCAAGACCGGACGGAACGATAAGCAGCGCCACTATAATGAATACAAACACGATGTGGACCCAGCTTATGTTGCCCTTGATAGCCTTCCTGACGCTGGCAGATGGAGCTCCGCTTCTCTTTTTCAGATCATAGAGCTTTACAAGGTGAGCGAAATACATCAGAAGTCCGGCGCCAAGTATTGCATATGCCGGTGCGGCAGTTATGTTGAACCTTGCGGCCTCGAAGCTCATGTATATTGAAACAAGGGAAAACACCAGGACGAAAAACATCGCATCCTTCTTCTCCTTGAAATACATGTATATGGCATAGGCTATCCCTCCCATACCCAGAACGAATTCGAAGACACCAAAGCCCGAAATATACTGTCCAAGAGGGAGTGAAGCGGCTTCCGCTATTGTCTGATATACCCTTGTCTTTATGAAATAGCCATCACCGCTGATCAGGGTATTGAAGCTTGACTTGTCGAATATGGCAAGCGCAGCAAGAAGAGCAGCTCCGAGTATGGCAATAACGGGAACAGAGATGATCCAGGGCCTGCTCCTGATGGCCATGAACACGAATCCCATAAATATGACAAGGATGCTCAGCAGAAGGACTGGAGTGAACCATGTAGAATAGTTCCCGATTCCGATATAATAATAAGCTCCGAGGAAGAATCCAAACAATACCGTAATCGCGGTAGCATACACAAGATAATCACTGGGTCTCTTGAGGAAAAGGTTGATGATATACTGAATTAAAACATAGAGCAGCAGGATAACCACGGCATAGGCATAACCCTGCCATGACAGCATCAGTGCCCCCAATGAAGCGCCTGCGAAGAGTGCGTATATGGTTGCGAGTCGGTTTTGCTTGTAGTAATTGTAAATCGAGGATAAGATCCTGGTTGGTGGATACAATTTATCCACGATCTTTCCCTTGTTCATTGTTACTATTGTTCTTTCAAAGAAATATATTGCAAAAAGCACAAAGATCAGTTCGGGCGTGTGTATCCTTCCATCAGAAAGGTAACCTGCACTGATGTTGCTTGGCATGAGGGTGTACAGGAGAGCAGCAACCATCCCCCCCTTCTTTCCAAATACCTCCTTTCCGATCAGGTATACGGGTATTATGAGAAGGGCTCCAAAAAATGCATCAAGTTCCTCAAATGTAAGAAGAGCAGCGCTCGTTATATTCATGAATGGAGACATAACCACAGCTATGAAAACCACAAGCAGATGGAAAAACGGTGTCCTAGGGTTCACGGTTCCCACAGGGTAGTTGAGTGTCGGGTCGAAGCTCAGCCAGTGTCCGGTTTGTATAACATGCAGAACATTGATCCAGTTGTAATAAGGATCACTTCCACCAGAGGTTGTGAAGAATCCACCCTGAAAAGTTACTGACCAAGCGAAATAATTTGCAAGGAACAGGTAAAATCCAACCAGAACTGTGAGCACCACAACTTCCGGATATTTCCTGAAAAATTCCCCATTCCCAGCAGAGCTGTCCCTGTAAGATAATTCCATCTAAACGCTACCTAAGGTGCTCTAATGGAATCTTCATATAAAAAACTAATCGAGAGTTGATTCTGGCATAATTGCGATGAAATCATCCGAGCAGGATCATCTCTTCGCTATCGCTGTCATATTCAATAAGGCGGGAGTATCGACCCCAGTTGATGATCAGCCCAAAGGTCTTATCATTGTCATCGGAAGGGAAAACGTTCGAAATGAATTCATACAGATCCTCCCTGGAAATTCTTCTCTCCCCACTCTTACGGTATAAGTCCATCAGTGAATTGAAAGGTTCAATCTGCTGAAGCTGTTCTCTCAGAATATCTCTCCTCTCATTTATGTCAGATTTAAGGAACTTTCTTCCAAGATCAGTGAGTTTAACGTCTCCGCTGGACACATCAATCAACCCCAAAGCCTCTGCGTCTACAAGTAGGTTCAGGAGAGTAGTCCGTTCCTCATCAAGTATGTCGTCAAGCTCGGCGATATCAACCGATCTATCCTCATCTTCCAGTATCTCGAGAAGACCTATAAGGTCCCCTGTGTTTTTTGTTTCAAGGTTATGCATATCCAATATTCCTATGTTAATGGGATGTTAGTTTTAATAATTTCCTTTTTTTAGCTAACGTTGAACTCAATGGCATTGTAAAATTGCTTGCTTGCTCTGGCCTGGAAAAGAGCCAGAACAATAAATAACAGAATAAGAACATACATGTATACAATATCCGGGAATTCTGATAAGAAGCCACTAACAGAAACAACGAAGACAGTGACGAGGAAAATCAGGGATGCAACTGGCAGGATCATTGCGAAAAATATGCTGCCCTTCTGCTTTATCAGGGCTGCATTGGAGAACGAATGAACTGTTATGAAAAACAGCCCTGCAAGGCTCGACATATAAACAAAGGAAGTGTATGAACCATAGATCAAACTCAGGATGACTGTAGTTAAAAGAATAGCCAAAAGGATCGCCAGGAATATCTTACCGCCTTTCTCCACTCCCAACCCACGAAATATGTGATCGGAAAACATCTTTCTCAGGGATCGTAGAAGCGCATTCAGGTAAGAGACAGAAAGGTTCATAGCGCTCAGTACGAGGAAAATTACGGCCGGAAGCAGAATCACAAAACCAAATTTCTGCTGTACATATAAGAGCAATGCTGCTGGGTTCGCCACATATGAGGCAATCCCGTTTCCGAGAAATGACACTACAGCAAATGAGGCTATTATCATAACCAGGCCGGCAATAAGGAAGGAAAGTGCAAGTCCAGTGGCAGGGGTTCGCTTTGGGTTCCTGCTGTCTTCGGATAAGAATATAGATGATCCGCTCCCTGAAAAAGCGAGTATCCCGAATATCACGCCGGTAAAGAAATTTCCGTCTGGTATAAAGGAAGGGAAAATCACAGAGGATTGACCAATTGGCTTGAGGATCATAAAGAGGCTGATTAACAGGATAAATGCAGCCTCGGCTGTTCCGGCAATCAATGTGAATCTCAATGATCTCCTTAGCCCCAGAAGAACAATCCCGAATACAGCCAAGATAAACGCCAGGCTGAAAACCAATGTCAATACCGCGTTGGAAGCACTGCTGAAGTCATTCAGGGAGGTATATATAAAATACCCTCCAAAACTGCCTATGGCAAGGAGTACAACCACGGAGTAAGCAAGGTAATTCAGTGCTATGAACAATCCGGGAAGCTTTCCAAGCACTTTTCCCGCATATGAGTAATATCCTCCGTTGGTTGAGTACCTCCTTGAAAGCTGGTATGTGGTGTTTATGGTTGTGAATGATATCAGGAAGGAAATTATAACCGCATAGGGTAGGTCGTTTCCTGCAAAAATGGCAATAAGAGGGAATACTGCAATAAGATCAAGCATTGGACCGATGGATGTGAAAGACTGCATTACGCTATGTCCAAGGCCGACGGGTTTGTTTGGCACACAGGCATGATAATTTTGACGCATATAATTTTAAGCTGGAAAACGTAAATGTGACCTGAGGAAATATAATGGGGAATGTGGACCTCAGAACTATAATATTGGCCGACCTTCTCAGGAGAAAAGAGGCCGGAATATTGCAGAGCGAGATAGAGTCAAAGTTTGGCTTTTCTCGGGCACATGTTTCAGAGACCCTGTCTTTACTTATATCTGAAGGAAAGGTCATGGAGAGAAGGGAAGGCAGGCTGTTGAAGAGGGTGTGGCTGGCAGAATATTTTCCCTCCCCGATTGATGGTGTTATCAGAATTTCCATGCTAGCGTCCAGTGAATATGTACCATTCATTTCCTCAGCCATAACGGTTTGCCGTTCCAGGAATATGAAAATGAGGGTGAGAATATTAAAATCTCCTGCAGATGTCATGGACAGCCTTTTGTCAGGCAGCAGCGATATAGCACTCGCTCCCTTTTATTCCCAGATTATCTATTCGATTGTTACCAGAAAGATCAAGCTGCTTTCCTCCATTGCTTCCGGCGGGTCTTCTATATTCTCAAGAGGAGGCGGTGAATCAGGTGTTCTGGGAACATCAGACACGTCCACAATGATAATTTTGTCACGCTACTTCCGGGAATCTCTCGGAAACGATGTGGATATTTATGAAGATCCACATGACGCAATCAATGCATTTGAAAGTGGAAGATTCTCCTACCTCACGATTTGGGAGCCGTTCTGTTCCATACTGAGGCACAGAGGAAGATACAGGGAGATACTGAAATACAGTCAGGTGCTTGAGGAGAACCCATGCTGTGTTTCTTCCTGCAGGGCTGACTCTTCTGACCGGGCAAGAATGCTTTACAGGGAAATAGTAGACGATTACGCCAAGCTCATATTGCAGGGCATGACTCACACCCGGATGAGGGAAGCTACCGACCTGTTGGCTTCGGAGATAGGCGTCGCTCCGGAAGTAATAGTGGAGTCGCTTGAAAATTACAGGTTTGCCGCAAACATGGATGAAAGCACTGTATTGCGGTACATGGATATCCTGAAGATTCCAGTTTCAATCAGGAGTATTCAGGATATGATACCTTAAAACATTATTGTGAGGTCTGCAGAAGGGCAGAAATATCAATCTCCCCAAGCGAAATTGGGTCAGTTACACCGAATAATTCCAGCAGGGCCGGATGCATTTCTCCAATGAACCCGATGTTTTTACCATCAAGATAGATGCTTCCGCAGCGCCCGCTAATAAGTCCGTCCTCTTCACTTCTGGTAATAACCGGCCTGCTTGGTGTGAACCTCCCGACAAGATATTCAAGCACCTGCTTCACAGCAGAAAACGGCGCTTTCGTATCGTGGATCATGAAGCAAAGATGGGTTTTCTGGTTTCCATATTCAATTATGTCTCCTATCTCAAAAATTTTTTGGGGCATAGGACGCCGCCTGTTCTGTTTGATAATCTCCAGCATGTTCACATAAAGCCTGTCCCTAACCACAGAAAAATCAGAACTCTTGGGGTTGAAGAGCGTAACGTCGCCTCTATATGTTAGGAATGAAAACGGAAGTTGCGACCCAACGACAAAGCTTTTCACTTCCTGGTAACCTGATCCGATGAGAATCTGGCTGGCAGTTTCGATGACATCATCGTCATGGTGTGCTATCCCATTGGTCTGTGGCATGATTGGAGTAAATGGAATCTGGTCATATCCCGTTCCCTTTGCAACATCTTCAATGACATCTACCGCCCCCATAACATCGACCCTGTTCCCGGGGATAGTTACGACGTAGCCATTATGGACTGGGGTGGCAACGTAGCCCATTTTCCTGAGAGAATCTGAGATGGATTCTTCGCTTGACTCAAAGCCAAGAACCTTCAATATGTCATCATACGAGAATTTAATTTCCCTCCCGTTTTCTGACCTCAGCTCCGGAATTACTTTCTTATCAATACCATGGTGCCTTGGCATGGAAATGGAGTAACCCATTGCCTGCAATTCATAGGCCATAAGGAAGAAAACGTGAAAAACAGCCACCCTGTCAGTTCCCTCGATATCAACAAATAGCCTTGTGGAATTTTCGGCAAGCCTTGTGTTGAAGCTGTTTGCAATAGGCGGGACTGACATCACATTTCCGTCCGCGTCTTCTATCACATTCACGCGATCTGCTGATGGCAGCAGGGAAATGTATTTCTTCCCAAGGGGATGCGTGCTTATCAGATCAAAAGCTGTCCCGTCAAAGTCGCCATCGAATGTTTTAATTGACACAGATCGGGACTCCTTCAGGGAGTAGGAAACGGAAGTGCAGGCGTTACTAATGGAATGTATTCCTATGGAGGCTGATTGCCTCTCCCGGCCAATGGTACCGTGCAGCCTCTCCTGGTATTCAATTATGCGCGGCAATTTTTCACCTAGAGCACTACCTGTGGCCAGGAGAGAAAGAAAGTATGGCCTGATGCTCATGGCATTCTTCTCAATATGAACCTCAAAATCTGATTCATGAAGATCGATAATTCCTGGAATTGATGTTGAGTCGAAGATTTCCATAGATCGGTTAAGGGAATAAAACGAGTAAAGATCAGGGCGGTCAGGATTGAATTCCACCTTGACCGTTCCATCGTCAATCTCCACAGAGAAACCAATAACAGATGCGTAACGCTGAAGGCGATGGATAAAATCATTTCCGAAGGTTCTGTTGAGATATTCAGTGTTGTCCCTGATGACTACCATTCAGTGTGACAGATTGATGATATATATTTAAAAGTCTTGCAGATTTAACTCTTGCCGGATATCTCGTCTATTTCCTTATTTACTTTTTTAAGAGTATAATCCCTCAGGACGAGGCGAATTAAATCTTCCAGGGATATTGCACCGCCGGTGTCAACATCCTTTTCCAGTTCCTCGAGTATCTTCTTCGGCAGGACAAGATCGACCTTGCTGGTTCCCCCCTTGCCTTCATTCTTCTCTATGAATTCACTAATTGCGAGCCTTATGATGTCAGATACGCTTTCATACTGGAAATTTTCAACCATGTCCTCCAGCTTCTGCATCACCTGTTCGGATATCCTGACCGTTATTCTATAGGGAACTGACATATTTCCACCGGGTAACTACGGTCCAATGTGACTAACCGTATACTTGTCTGACACTTCTTTGCAGCTTATAAACCTTTTTAGCACATAATCCAGATTCACTGAGGCAAATCAGAGAAAACATTCTATAAAGCCATTGCAGATACCACCACATGACAATTAAGATCGGAAAGAATGTTTACATTGCACCAACTGCAGTAATTCTCGGAGAGGTTGAAATATCAGATGGAGTATCAATTTTCGACAGCGCGATCATAAGGGGTGATATGAATCATGTCAGGATCGGGGAGAATTCAAACATACAGGACAATGCCACCATTCACACCGATGCCGGGAATCCTGCGGTTATAGGGAAAAACGTTTCGGTCGGGCACAACGCGATCGTGCACGGTGCTACGGTGGATGATGATATCATAATAGGTATGGGGGCAATAATACTGAACGGTGCGCACATCCGTTCCGGCTGCGTGGTCGCGGCAGGTGCGGTTGTAACGGAAAACTTCGAAACGCTGGAGAATTGTCTTCTTGCTGGTGTGCCGGCAGAACTGAAGAGAACCGGTGAAGCATTGCATGACTACGCCATAGCCAACGCCATGTCATATCAGGGGTTGAGGGACCTTTATCTTTCAGGCAAGGTTGAAAGGTACACGCTAAAGCAGGAAAAGTAAAGGCTGGCATACGCCTGACCTACACTGGCAGATACAGGAAGGTGTGCGCCTCTGCAGATTCATGAGTAAATAGTGTTCTGTGCAAAAAACGGATAATAGAGCACTGTGCCTTGAATCGATGAGGTGTCTAAGTGAATAGAACCATAATAAGAGGAGTCAAGGGACTCAAAAGGGTGTTCAGCCTGAAAGTGAACAGCAAGGCAGACACGGGAATAGGAACACTGATCGTGTTTATCGCGATGGTGCTTGTTGCCGCAGTCGCTGCAGCGGTTCTCATCAACACGGCTGGACAGTTGCAGACGAGGGCCCAAACAACCGGGTCACAGACCACACAGCAAGTTGCGAGCGGATTGGGAATACAGGCTATCTATGGACAGGACAGTAATATCGCCACTCCAGAGGCAGGCCTAATTGAATACATGGCAATATATGTAACGCCAAATGCGGGAAGCTCACCAATAAACATGGGAAACGTTACTGTTTCACTGACTTACCAGGGCTTTAGTGCTTCTTTGACGTACGGTCCAGTGAATGACTCAGGTGTACACAAAGCCTCATACAATGCATACCACTCTGCGTTGACGGGAACAGCAAATGTCTTTAACCTGTCATACTTCAGTGCAATCAACGGTACGACAAACGGATCAACACACTTTGCTCTGCTCGGCGTTACGAACTCAACAAAGTCGATCACAGGATCTTATCCGGTAGTGCAGCCAGGTGACGAGGTAGCAATACTCATCAATGTGTCTGCAGTGTTCGGTGGAAAAGCCGGGTCAACTTCAGTCACAACTGGAATAGCCCAGGGCCAGCAGGTCAGCGGCAAAGTATCGCCACAGACAGGAGCACCAGCAGCGATATCGTTCACATCGCCGATAGCGTACACAACGAGAGTGATACAGCTTCAGTGAAGCTGTATCATTTGAGGAACAGTGATAACAAATGGGTCTTCTTGACAAAGTGAAAAGGGGAAAAAAGGAGACCACAGCAGCTAAC
>JAJYRT010000012.1 GCA_021793945.1 Thermoplasmata archaeon | reverse complement strand
TCAAGATACTTTTCATGAACGGTTCAAGAATAAATGTAGAGGAAGCAGATTGCATAAATGCCAGAGAACGCGGAATGAAACTTCCAAACTACCTGTATATAAAATACCCGAATGCTGTCGATTTTGAAATTCCGGTTGGTTCGATAAAGGGTCCCATGGGGCACGCTGAAGTTGCTCCAGAGGCAGATGGTTCAAAGAAAACCAAGGATTTCTATATAGCAGTTGATGTTTTCAAATCGAGGGTTGAATACATGATCCGGCTTGTTGACAGGATGGAAGCTTTGTACGCAGGTATGATTCCAGCAATAGTAGACATTATAAGAGAAATCGGGAAAAATCTGAGAGAACTTTACAGGCGGCTTGTTGCGCTCAGAGCTTAGACAACCTGATCCCAGGCTTCGGCTCAAATCAAGAGTCGCCACGTCTTGCTTATGCAATTCATCCATTTTCCGATTTACGACTTGTGCTTTCCTTTGAAAAGCTCTTCATTAACCTTGTTTATTCACGGTGGTCTCATACTGTCCACTCGCTGTGTATGTGTGGTGTTACACGACTTTTCCACTCAAGGCCTTCGAGTCTTTTCGAGCTCATCATTCGCAGTTGCAAAAACAAGTTTAGGAATAGATTTTTTGTCTCGCATTGTCACTCGCTCATCGACAATTTAGGATAATATCAGGGGGTTTTCCTGCTCTGCTGTACCCCAAATTGCTCCCAGGGAAAACAACTCATGGTACTGTGACCTTACCTTTTTCAGACTGATAATAAGAACAGACAAGGTTACCATTGTGTACAAAATGTGCACACAAATTTTGCATATTGTCAAGGACACGTTTAAGTAATAAAATACAATTTCAAAACTATGTCATGTGGGCACATGAGTCAAAAGATGGGTAAAGAGCATGAACAGAAGAATATGACAGGTGAAGGTTCGCATGCTCTCGAGGTTTTAAACGACCGTTATGCTAAAGGAGAAATTAATAGGGAAGAATATAAAAGGATACGCGAAGACATAATGGCAGGTGATTAAAATGCTGGAGTACAGGAAGAGCACAAAACTTTCGTTTGAGGATGCGTGCGCCAGGGTTCCTGGAATCATTTCGAAAAATGGATTTGCGGTTCTGGCTGAGATAAAGACAAGCGATATTCTTAGATCAAAGGGCATTGACTATGCGAACCTGAGAACTTATGATATCTGCAATGCAGCTTATGCTGCCAAGGCACTTGCCTTTGATTCAAGAGTTGAAACAATTATACCATGCCATCTTGTAGTGAAAGGGAGCGGAGATCATAGTGAAGTATCAGTTCAATTGCCAAGCGAGATGTTCAATTCCCTCCACAAGGAAAAAACTCAGGAAATGGAGAATTTTCTTGACGGGATTGAAGCGAAGCTTAAGGGTATTGTAGACGTGATGGCAAATGAGTGACGCAGTGACTGAAGAAAACTGGATGAGCAAAGTATTATCTTCGCCCGTAATGAAAACAATGGCAGAAAATCTAAACGCATCCGCCATTGAAACAGATCCTAAGTCCACACCTTTATTCAATGCAATTATCCGATATCTTGGCAGTGAAGGTACGGTGATCGACATAGGTGCGGGTGTGGGTAGATTCGCAATCCCCCTGGCTCAGGAAGGCATGAACGTGACTGCCGTTGAACCAAGTGAGGAGATGCGTAGGCATTTGCTTGGATCTATGGAGCAGAATGGAATATCATCTCGAATAAACGTGATCCCGTCTCCATGGCCACTCGATGAAGATCTACACGCTGACGTAGCATTTTCATCGTTTGTCATTCAATTTTCGCCTGACCCGGTAAAATTTATTCGTGCCATGGAGAAATCGGCAAACAAGCGATGCATACTTGCGATACACGTTGATCAACCGCTTGGTTTCCTGAAAGACGTATGGAAAGTTTTTCACCCATCGGAAACTGCCCCTGCAATGCTAACTTTTTCGGAACTTTATCCAACGCTTTTGAATATGGGCATTATAGCCGATGCCACAATTATAGAGGAACAGTTTAATCCTCAAAGAATGATGAAGCCCGATAGGATGATCTCCATGCTTGTCGATCTTCTCAATATCAAAGACAGTCCACAGGATGTTAGTAAGCTGAAGGAAATTCTCGTGAAACACCAGCAAGAGGCTTCCCAAAAGCGTCTTTTCCGGACTGCAATTATCTCTTGGCAGCCAGGAAGGTGAATTTCATGGAAAAGGACAGGGGTAAAGAAAGTGACTCAAGCGGTATACGGGGTTTATCTATAGCCCTCGCAGTGATTGTCATTTTGGCGGTTCTAGTGTTTGCCACAATATCTATCGCTCTTCCCGCGGCACATAGTCATACCGATGGAAGCTCTGGTTACGGCAATAGTAACGGCGGATATGGTATGATGTCCGGTAACGGTGGGGTAAACTCAATATACACGATAAACAACACGTCTTTCAACAGGATAAATTCAGTGCCCTCAGATGTTCTTATTAACAGTACAACGAACACCGTAAACGTAACCTCAGGAATTGTGACATTGCCCATCGAGGCTGCCCCAACGTGGTATCCTCGACCCGGGGATTTCTGGCTCTCATATGGGTTGGTAAACCCGAACATATCTATCAAACAGGGAACTACGATTAATTTCATTTTCATAAACATGGATAACATTACGCACATGCCGGCCATAACAACCATTGGACCCCCCTACAGCTACATGTTCATGGGCTCCAGTACAATGGATACAGGCATGATGGGAGGTCAGTCCAATACCAACGGTGATTTGTATGCCGTCGGTCCAATGCTTTCCGGCACATCATCGCAGAACCAGAATGTAGGGTACGTTGCAACAAATCTCTCAGTAACCTTCAATAATCCCGGCAGTTACTGGTATGTATGTCTCGTACCTGGCCATGCCCAGATGGGCATGTATGGGGAGATCTCAGTTCACGACTGAGGAAAAAACTGGAGATGACGGCACATGAATTATGATATGACGAAAGGAAAACGCATGGGAAGTTCATCGAAGTTAGCCATTAACCTTATTATATTGGAATTCTTTCTTTTGTTCATCCAGTTTTTCATAGGGATGTGGATGAACCTCTTTGCAGTTTACCCGCAATTTGGAACATATCCATTTGGAATTATGCAAGGAATGATGCAAGTGATGTTTTCCGTACCTGAGCTCCCGGTTCACATGATGATCGGAATTCTTATTGGGCTGATATCACTGATGATTTTTTTCGTAATGGCAACAACTGGTGACCGCAGGTTTTCACTGCTAAGCGCCGGTGCGTCATTATCCATCCTTACTGCTGGTATCAGCGGCCTCGAATTCATGTTCTCCGATTTCAGCAACAATGTCTTCTCCTTCTTTATGTCCATAGGATTCATTTTTACCGTGGTCATTTACGCCTCAATTCTGTATCTCATTCCTAGCGGCAGATCATGGAGTAGCGGTGCGAGCGTACGCTGAAACTTTACAAAAGACCTCTGGAATTATTGCTTGCAGGGGTTTCTTTCCTGGTTCTTTATGACATTTATTTGGAAGACTTTCGGCTGGGGTTAGGCTCCAGCACGCTTGGTATCTTTTACAGAGAATTTGCACTAGGCGTCATACCGTTGGCACTCTATCTGTTCTTTTGGGGACGAAAACACCAATACAATGAGGAGGGCAAATACGTCGGTTTTTTAAGGCTTTCTTTTGGCTATTTATGGGTTCTTGACGCTTTTTTGCAGATGCAGCCTGGGATGAATGAGTACTTTGCGGCAACTGTAATTGCCCCTGGCGTGAGCGCAGGTGGAATAGCCGGCCATTTATCCGCTTCTGCACTCACGTTGTGGAACTTGCATCCGGTGTTTTTCGATGTAGCTGCCTCACTGATCCAGTTGTATATCGGTGTAATTCTACTTACACGGAACGGCGGAAAAGTGTTTCTTTTGACGCAAATTTTCGCTATATTGTGGGGAATACTTATCTGGTTATTCGGGGAAGGATTCGGTGGTGTATTCAGTTCAGGAACTTCTATCCTCTCAGGATTTCCCGGCTCAGTATTAATTTATGTCTACGCATCCTCAATACTTCTTCTGGCAGCAAAAGATGGCATCGGAAGGATACGCAGATCATCCCAAATTTTTGGTGCTCTAATTTTCATATCGGCGCTTCTTGTGCAATTGATGCCTTATAACGGTTATTTTTGGAGCATGTCTACAATATATATGCCGATGTCCTACCCGGGAATACTAGACTTTGCCAACAATTTCCAGTATTATCTCACTCATTCTTCAGTTTTTCCAGACGTCATAACTGTTTCACTTATCTTAATTTCCGCTGTCGGATGGTTACTGGGGAAATCTCTTGGCTATATTTCCTCCAGTGTCTTAGCAGCTTTTTCTTGGGTCATTTTCGAGGGCATGGGTTTCGTGGGAATACTGAGCACTGACCTAAACACTGGCCTTCCCTTGTTATTAATAAGTATTTTCTTCTACCTGCAAATGAAAATCTCGAATGACAGGCGAACATTGGTAGTTTAACGATCTTATAAAAGGCACAGATAGACAGAATGCATTTGCTGCAGTATTGCACTGGGTAGTACCAATAATGAGTATTCTCTGGAACTTTGGTCAAGTATAGACCGATTCACTGTAGATTTGGCTAAATCTGCACTCAAATTGAAGGATGGATTTCTTCGCCAAATATTCAGTCAGGAAATAATGAGCTTTAAAAGATTAAATCCACGGGCTCTGGTACTCTTTGCAATATCACTGTCAATAACAGACCCATGCGTTTTTTGCGTGTCATTATGCGCATTGTGGCACACTCAAAGATATTAGATTTGAATTTCGCAAAGAATTTGATGGGAGATCGAAACCCAATGCTACATAATCGGCCATATTTTAGTTATGTCCTGTGTAATCCCCTGAACGGCAAATTCAGCGGTATACAACAATGGCCTGAACCTAGTCATGACCACTATTCTCATCAATTAAGTTTCTTTTCAAAGGCTACGTTATCGGTATTCGGTCAAGGACAGGTGAGTAACTATCTCGATGAAAGGTTTTCCATTGTGCCTGTATACAGACTCAGTTTCTGCCCATTTCCAATCCGCTATTTGTTACGATTTCAATATTAAAGATCGAAACGGGCTGTTCGACATCCTGCATTACGGCGGTTCTCCTCATGACAATCTCTGAACGTTAGATTCCAGGTTCGTGCAATTATTCAATATTCTCAAGGATACTGATAACTTTCTCATCCAACTTGGAAACAGCCTGATCATTTCCCTGAAGGAAATGCCTGTTCTTGAGGTATTCCATTTTGTTGAAGTACGCTTTCACCCCTTCCTGGTTAGTAACAAGAATACGGGAAGGAAGATCGATTGCAAGCGTCGGTGAAGCCTTCATTAGAGCAGTGCCTCCTGCAGGGTTTCCAAATATAATAACAGATGCTGGAAACATTTCCAGTCCTGCGCCAGAAGCGGCCTTTGAATGGTCTATGACCGTGAATATGGTAAAACCGGAAGCCGTTAGTTTCGATTTTATTCTTTCTAGCACAACTTCAAATGGGATAGAGTAGCTCCGGGAATACAATCCCTCAGGTTTTTTTGTATCTGACATAGTATGTTATGAAACAATGGTATATAAAGCCCAAGAACTGCACCTGATCTATGGTATGCGGTCAGAAAAACATTTACACCTGATAAAAATACAATTATTTAGGTACCCTGAAGCAGGTGTTTCATTACTGCTCCAGCGAGAGAAACAGAGAGATGAAGGCAACAAGACCCACGGTATTTATTCCTAGAAGAAGAACAGCCAGATTTTCTCCAAATTTTGTTGAGAGATTGTAATATACGAACAACGAGACGGCTGACTGAACCAGAAAGAGGCTGGAGAAAGCAAGTATTCCAATGAGAGACCTGGCACGTACTTTCCTGTATGCAGGAACATAGAGAACCAGTATGGCGGCAAGAATGATCAGTTCAACCAGCAAGATGAATATGTTCAAAAACCAGAATATTCCCACTTTCTCACCTTCTCTCCCTTGAACGAATATCTTCAATTAGATTCCGATTTCTTGATAAGGCTGGAGACAAGAAATAAACTTTCCCATATTTTTCGCCTTCAGAAATAATTAGATCATTCTTCTCTAGGACTCCTATGTGATGCTCAACCGTCCTGTAGTTTACGCCCAGAGTTTTGCTTATCTGGTTGATGTTGGACGGTTCATTTCTTAAGACTTCAATGATTTTCATTCTCATTTCTCCTCCACGAGTTGCAACCAGCAACCACCAGAGCAACCTTCTGAACTCGTTTGCAAAGGCATCATCCTGCAAGACAAACATTCCAATAAGATAAAAAAATATTTAAAGATAGTCATAAAATTAAAGCTTGTTTAATGTGGTAGAGGAGAAATCCCTATTACGTTGAAAACCTCTCCGACTATCTGGTAATTATCGAGTCCTGTGGAAGGATCAAATCCCATGTTCACGTAGCTTATGGAATATGACACGTTGATATTTTTGTACGCGCTGGCATTGGCCGATTCCTGAACCACGAACTGGATCGTTGCTGAAACATTTCCAAAATTCCCATGGATATTTACCGTTGGGGGGCTTTCGGCGTAGAACCACACAGCACTCCACAGGCCGAAGAACTTGTTCCATACGGTTGAGATGTTCATGGTACCGTTATAATAACCTTTCAGCGTGCTATTTACCCAGTGAAGTTCCGCATTTGGAGCGTACTCTTGCATTACTGATGTATTGTTTTCTATGGCTATATTGTTCCAGTGTGAGAATGCAAGAGCAGTGACCGTGTTGATCTGTGTACTTTGCTGTTCATACGATACAAATCCCGAGCCAACTATGTGCCATGTCTCTGAAGTTATCATCCACTTGTTTCCCATGGACATGTAATTAAGCGTATAGCTTACGTTCAGGTATTGAACTTGCGCTGAATTTGTGACTGGCACGAGGACGAACTGGTTTTCCGAAGTCACATGTGCAGTGTTTCCACTAACCTGGGCCGATGGTGGCGATACGGTGTAAAACCAGACTGATGACCACAAGTTGAAAAACTTGGTCCACGTAGTTGTTATGTTCTGCACTCCATTGTAGCTGCCACTCAGGGGTCCGCCTACCCAGTGAAGTGTTGCGTTTGAAGCGTACTGTGGTTGCAGCAGCGAAACATTCTCGATTGCAATGTAGTTCCAATGGGCGTAGGCATCGCTGAGTACAACAGACTGCTGTTCTGCCTGCGATTGCGAGCTCAACGAACTCTTAGCACTTCCGTAGTCACTGTAGAGGAGGCCTACACCGCCTGCCAGTGCCACAGTGCTGGCTACAAATACCGCTATTAGCATTTTTAAGGTATCCATGAGAATATATCTATTAGTCGGATTTAGGAATATTTCAAAATTATATGCAAATCTTTTACAAGTCTCTTCAAATTTTGATTCAACAGAGCTATTCGGTATGGCAACTGTAATTACGTGTAAATTTATGGCAATATCTCCCAGAGTAATGTAATCGCATGGATAACGACATGGGATCAAAACCACTTCTTGAGATGCGCAATTTGGGGGCAGTATAAAAATATGTCTGGATTAAGATGCATCTGGCGATATGGCGTCAAAATCCTGTTAGGTTTTGATGCAGTTTTGATCTCATATGAAGTTCCCAGAATCCACTTTTCAGGGATTCTGTATGTAATGCTGATCCAGAAACATGGTGTGTAAATACTGGTGTATACTATACACTAGTAATGTCGTTCATAAGGAAGATCAAAAAAGGTGGCAAGATCTATTATCAGGAAGTGGAGAATAAGTGGATTAACGGAAAAACTGTGCAGAAGCACATAAGGTACGTAGGCACGGACAAGGACAAACCGGCAAGCGTTCCTCTAGATAGGGTTCATTTCGGATACATAGCGACAAGGCTCATGCAGGGTGATCTCTCTTCCAGCGAACTGTGCGACATGATCGAAAGGATGGGTACTCATGTAGATCAGAAAGATCTGGAGCGCATTGGCCTTTATTACGACTTCAAAAAAAACTCCTTTTCCCTTTCTCTTTACCGGAAAAGATCACAGGTGAATGGGAAACCTGCAGGGAATGCGGAAAAAGAATGACTGGATACCATACGTATCCAAGAACAACCAGAACACTATCCAGTACCCTGGACCTCAGGGTACACGTGAAAAGATGCAGTGATCATGGCGATTCCAACAGAGTTGTCACCTGAACTCCCTACTTTTACCACCACGATATATTCCCCAATGCGTCCAGGATATCCTTCTGTTTCTTTGTTCTTTCAAGATCCGTCAGATTGCCATATGCATCCTCAACCACCTGTACCTTTTCAAGCTCCAGGATCATCCTCTCCGTGGAATATCTATTCGACATGCCAGATGACAGCATGCCCTTCGTGAGGGCAGCCCTTATGATCAGCGAAATGAAGAATACGAACAGGATTCCCCTTATGGTCGATTCTGTCCGGCCTCTCATGGGAAATATGTCCAGATCAGTCTTCAGTATTCGGAATGCCTTCTCTATCCTGTCACGATCCCTGTATATGGTGAGGCATTCCAGTGCCGTGTAATCACCACTGTAGACAATTAGGAATCTACCCATTCGATTCTCTGCAGCTGAAATTGCATTGTTCCTTGCTTTTGTTATTATGTGGTTATTCTCGATCCTCCATGTGAAATATCTCCTGTAGGAGGATGCAATCGATTCTATTGACTCCTGTATATTCGATCTGACCTGAAGTTTCTCAATCATGTCTCTTTTCTCAGCAAGTCTCCGGTAGAAATCGGATCTCTCATCACCCTCCCTCCCGGGATCGTGGTAGAAATACCCATTCAGTGTGAGATCACCCATGTTGAATGAAACTTGTTTGCAGAATATTGGATCGTTCTCATACACAACAACATTATCAGCCCTGTCAACAGACCGTGATGCTGTTGCAAACACATTCTTCACAGCCTTTGATGCAAGTGATGCTGCTATGATGTACGAATCATCCCTCAGCAGTTTAAGATTCTCCTGTGAGAAAAAACCACGATCAAGTATGATCTCTATCTTCGGTATCATTTTCCGGATATTATCAACTGTTCTTTTCAGAGTTACAACATCAGGTATGCTGCCACTGTAAATCTCAAAGGAGATTGGAATTCGCCGGGATCGTTCCATAACCATGCTCATGTTTATCTGCTCAAGATCAGGGTGATCCTTTGCATGTCCGTATTCCAGTATCTCCACCGATGAATATGATGGCACTGATGTTATATCATACAGCAGAGAATTTCCGGGATTGAGTTTTGAAATCAGATCGGAGGAGAACTGTCTGTACAGATCGGAGAAACCGATCTTGTCCATGAGTTCCGATATTCTCTGTGATTTCAGATCCACTTTCATGGACCTGGAAAGTGATGTTCCCTCAAACCAGGTATCCATGGAAGATAGGGGTAGAGGTCGCACGATCTTTGATATTGCAATGGCAATGATCTCTCTTGATTCCTTCTCTGTCAGGTGTTTCTTCAGCATGTCACCGATACCAAGTGCATCAACAATGCTCATGAGGGGAATAAACGGCCCATGTATCAAACTCCTTCTTGGAAGAACACTCCTGATCTTCCTTATTTCTCCACTGTCCTTCTTTCCAATGTATCTGTAATGATAGCTGGTATTCTGTATCTTCGAGTTATAGTATGGTACTCTCTCATAGACGTATGTTTTTCCATTCACAATTTTCTCAATTGTCTGATTCTTCGATGTAATGGTGGGAAATACCACCATTACTAATAAACATTTTCTTTATTCATGGCCCAATGTCTCAGCCATAAATCAGTAATTAATGGTGGTAAAAATTCGGGAGTTCAGGTATCTATTGCGAAATTTGATAAAACGATTATTGTTTTCGCACCTACACCTTCGATGGTCCACTGCATTTTTAGCATTTAACATCTGCAGGTTGGAACCCCTGTTTCTCATGGGTACTGATCAAATCCATAGAGGTTCAGCCATTAACAAATCTGGTGAGAAAGACCAGCGAAAGCCATGTTTGGGTCGAGCCCATAATGAATGTCGGCAGATTTTTAGTTTCTCAACTGCTTAACTCCATTGTGGGTTCACAGATGATTATCTTGCAGGGAGGAGAGGATGTTAGGAAACGCACAAACGAAGATCTTTTTCGGAACATTGCAGCCATATCCACAATGAAGAGAATTCTTATAATCCCCTGGACCCAGGAATCTGACGAGAGGGAAATGGAATACCTGTATTTATTCAGGGGTTACTTCTCTGATTGCGGGTTTCAATCGACAGATTTCCTGAATAAGGGAGATAATGATTCACAAATTTCGGAGAAATTTGGCTCTACAGACGTAATCTATCTGCCGGGAGGAGATCCTGGCGTTCTGTATCGGGCGTTAAATTCCAGGTCCTTACAGGATAAACTCAGAGTTTTCAAAGGCACTATAATCGGGAATTCTGCGGGCGCGATAGTACTCTCCAGAGGTGGCATTGGTGACAGAAAATTCTATCCAGGCTTTGGTCTCGTAGGTTTTTTTATTAAAGTACATTTTAAGCTTGAAAAGGAAATACCTTTCGGGAATGAAAAGAGCGAAACAATAAGCATACCGGAAAACATGTGGATTGCTGTGTCTGGGAAATCATAAAGAAACCCGATCCTTTTCACGGTTTTTCTTCCCCCCCATTCTCCATCAAAGGCAGTCTCCTCCTGAACGAAACAAATTTTGTTCCCGAACGGGTATTCCATGTAGAATGATCTTTCTCCCCATGGCCTCTTTCCTATCTCATCTAATATTGTAGCTCTCAATAGCTGTGCTCTCCTAAAAATAAGATTGAGATTCTTGACTGAGAAATATATGTGGTCTGGATTTGGTGGGAGATCAAAATCATCATTATCCCTCCCTGGATCAAAGCAGGCAGGTATTGTACCGCCGCAGTTGAAATAATGCCTTCCGGAAAGAGGGGTCGACAAAGGAGAGGGCAATGGAATTGGCTGAAAAGGGTACAGACACAATCCTGAATAATTCACTGAATGGCAGTTCCTACAATAAGGACACCCTCAAAAAATTCTCTCAATTATATAAAAATAGATAAAATATCGGACAATGATCGCCATAGTTTTGGTAGCAAGGCTTAAATATTGGAAACACAGTTGTATAGCATGAAAAAAAAAGTCCTTGTGATGCTGGCGGCGGGAATCATGATCTTCCCGGTGCCTTTTAGCTCCATTTCGCTTGAAATTTCTCAGTCGAGCATCAACCGAACATCCAGTTTGACCTTGTTATTTGCATCGGCAAGGTCATCGTCGTCCAAACCAATGAGGTTGCCAATTTGTCCATATTGCGGAGGCGGTGGCGGAAGTTCTTCGCCATCGTCGGTCACTATAACGATTTACGTCTACGGAGGAAACGGGATGGTTGACATAGGTGGTACAGACTATGGCAATGGACAGGTCGCAACATTGAGTTCACCTCAATCTTACTCGCTTTCACCTAGATCTATCTCTCAAGGATTCAAATTTTTTCAGTGGGACTATACCGCCGGAACGGTTGGAAGCACTACCTCGGCTTCAACTACATTTTCTACAGACGGCTACTCCGGTTCGCTGGCTCTGATCCTTAATTATTCGACTCCAGAAAACTGGGGAGGATTCATACTCTCTCAGGGAGTGACAGAGATGAGTGGAGTGTTTCAAGTCCCGGTAACAACAGGCTATACAACTTCGGGCTATAACCTTGATATAACCGCCATTTGGGTGGGAATTGGCGGAGTATATTCCTCATCCTTGTGGCAGGCGGGTGTAAATGTTGAGGTAACGCCGGCCGGAAACGAGGTTGTCCTCCCGTGGTACGAAGATTATCCGTTAAATGCACAGATTTTCATACAGGATTTCACTATAAATCCGGGAGATTTCGTTAATGTACAGGTATCATTCTCTAACGGCGTAAGCACCTTTACGATAGTTGATCAGACAACGGGGCAGAGTGATTCTGGAAGCATGTCGTTTACTCCGAATACAAGCACCGGGGAATGGACTGTAGAACAAATAGGGTCGTACGCATTAGCTCCATTTTCAACAATCACCTGGTCGGACCTGAATTACAATCTGGCCAACCCCATAGCAGCGAACATGGTCTCTACAGGTGGTACCACCCCTCAGCCGCAATACGTTTTTCCGGCTTACATAACCAACCCGAATTATTTCTCAGTAAACTACGTGGGGCCAACGTAAATGTCGTATTATGCAAAAGTGGAGACAATGACATTTACCATCAAGAAACGCAGGAACATCCACTTTTACATGATTTCGTTGCTATTGGGATTGTTTTTTGTGGTGCTGGCAAGAACTCTGCTGTTCATGGAGTACCCCCAACCAGAAATTCTCATCCAATCCGGGATTTATCCTTATTTTCTGCAAGATCATTACCTCTACACATTCATCGATTCAGTGATATACATATTGCTTTTCATTAGCATAGTACTCCTTACAGTGTATGCCCTGTTTCTTCTCAGAAGAGGCGAATTAAACTCAGATTTTGGGTTGTTTATTCCCCCAATCCTCTCTCTGGTCGCCCTGTGCACTATTTCTTCCCTGCTCGTTTTTATTCCTAGTCTTACGACAATCTCTGAGTATTCTGTCTGGGAACCAGCTCTGGTGAATCCAATCATTAGCGTACCAATGTTGTTTTGGACGCTACCACACATAACGTATCCATTTTACGATTATAACCAGCTTGGTCTGCCAGGCATATTATTGATTCTGAATGATATCTCCGCTCTTCTTTTTGTGTGCACCTTAGTCTATTCGTTTTACAGGCTCGGAATGAGCGTCAATGCACGACAATTGGAATCGAAAAAAAAGTGAAAGAGGACATTCTTCCGATAAATATCTGGGTTAATTACCTACATGAGACGAAGAGGAGCTTTAGGGTCAAATCCTACGATCCGGAGGAGGCCAGGAGGATACTTTAAGGCACCGTAGGCCCGACCATAGAGGACATGAGGAAGCATGCCATGGTCTACCTGGTCTTCACCACCGGGCTCAGGCGTGACGAGTTATGCAACCTCACAACCGGCAGGATACGTTCAGACCGCCTGACTGTGATCGGCAAGGGCGAGAAGGTTCGCGACGTTTACCTGCCACCGGAGACCACTGCCGTAATCGCGGAATACATGAGGCACAGGAATCACCAGGAGTCTGAGTTCGTTTTCACGACCAGGAAGGGCGGTATCACAAACAAGTACATGGGAAGCCTGGCATCCGACATTTCAAAAAGAACTGGTGTGAAATTCTCATGGTACAGCGCAAGGCACACGTATGCCAAGACGTGCATAAGACAGCATGTGGATCTCGAAAACCTGCGCCAGATGCTGGGTCACGAGAGACTTGACACCACCCAGATATATCTGAATGTTGACCAGACGGAGGCTCTGGAGGAAATGCGGATGAAGAAAGTCAAATTTTTTCTAAGGTTCAAATCCACTGAACCATGCAGTATTGCCGATGGACTGGCGGGGATTTGAACCCCGGGCCTCTTCCATGCCAAGGAAGCGATCTACCTCTGATCTACCAGCCCAGAAAAGCAAGACACCCATTAATAGGTAGTTTTAAAATTTTGTCATGGATTTGACAATTCGAATATTGTATTGCAAGGTTTTCTGCAATTTCGAATGAAACATACATTAAATATTTATATGAAAGTAAAGACTATTTGGTGCAACTGTGAGGGCATAGCGTGCATACAGAGAGTTCTAGCCATGGAAGAGAAAATGCGGAAGATATGGTGGTGGAGGATCACTACGAACTGATTCCGCACCTGGTATCAATAGATATATCTAGGAACCAGGACGGGGACCTGTTGTATCGCGTAATGGAACCAGAGATTTCCCAGGAATATCAGGAGTTTACATCCAAACTGTATGACGAAATGCGCTATGTCATGCTCAGCAAACCCAAAACTATCATCGGAGCACAAAGTAGATCTGAAATATTCGAATACTACCTTAGAAATTATGAACCGGGCCTTATTAAGGAAACCAGTGACAAAGTCCTGTACTATTTCCGGAGAGATAATGAAGGATACGGAGTAATAAACCCGATAATTCTTGACGAGAATATAGAAGATATATCTTGCGATGGGATAAACATCCCGATTTTTGTCTATCATAGAAAATATGGCACTTTAAGGACAAATTTAATTTTTACAGATACGGATCAGCTTAACTCCTTTGTCATAAAACTTGCAAGCATTTGCGATCAGGGGGTCTCCATAAACGATCCCATCCTTGATGGCACTTCACCTGATGGTCACAGGGTCCAGGCGGTTTACGGAACAGAGATCTCACCGCGGGGATCTGCGTTCACTATCCGGCTCTTCAGGAAGAATCCATTCACTGTCATAGACCTTGTTAAAAACGGGACAATAAGCAGCGAAATGGCAGTGTATCTCTGGTACATGGTTGAGAGCGGATCATCTGGAATTGCCGTAGGCCCGCCGGCCGTGGGTAAAACCTCCCTTCTTAATGCATTGCTGATGTTTATGCCTGAGAATTCCAAAGTGTTCAGCATAGAAGAGACGAGAGAGCTGAATTTTATCCATGAAAACTGGATCGCCACTGTTGTGAGGGAGGGACACATAGATCTCGGTCCGGACGAGGAAAACCTATCAAAGATCGATACGTTTGATCTTGTTCGTATAGCAATGAGGCAGAGACCTACGTACATAGTTGTCGGAGAGGTCAGAGGAAGCGAGACCTATTCACTTTTCCAGGCAATGTCTACCGGCCATACAGTGTACTCCACACTTCACGCAGATTCCATGGATACTCTGATCAGCCGCCTTGAAAGCGAACCCATAAACGTTCCGCGTGTTCTTGCAATCTACCTTAATGTGGTCATCATAATCAAGTTTGTTCGTATAAACAATCGACTGGTAAGGCGTGTCACAGAGATAGACGAAATAGAAGGGAAGGAGGAAGCTGGCAATGGGCTGATATACAACAAGGTCTTTGAGTATGATCCGTCTCGCAACGTCCACGAATACAACGGACAGAGCAATGTAATTACGAAGCTCGCTGCTCTAAGGAAATATTCATATGAAGATCTCCAGAATGACTTCAAAAAGAGGATAGATCTTATCAACCGGTTGGCGGAAAGAGGAGATTCAGGAATATCCGCCGTGAATCAGGCGATCCAGGATTTTGGAAACCATTTCCACAGCAAGAAAGGAGGGCGCTAGGGTGGGAACAGGAATCAGGGAAAAGATGAGTGCCTATAAAAACAGAATTGTGCGAGGGACTGCGAAATCTTCAAGGAATGAACTTTCCAGCACAAGGGCCGATCCAGTTCTCTCAACATCTCTCAAAATCTTTGGTAGCCTGTTCCGGAAACATACCTTGTTGTTGGGTCTAGATTCAGAATTAAAAAAATCAAAGATGGGAATGACCAGGGTTCAGTACCTGTCACTGGCTTCTTTCTATTCTATTTTCTTCATCATGGCTGTGCTTGTTCTGTCTGTACTAGTTTATGCTGTTTCCAGGTTTGATCCCGCATTAATATCTGCCGGGGCATTTCTTGCAATACTGCTGTGGGGCGTTGGCTTGATCTATTATCCCACAACAGTCTCGCACACCAGGAAGAGGGATATTGACGCAAAACTGCCGATGGCTATCGGGTACATTTCGGCAATGGCTTCCGCAGACATTCCCATAGACAGGATTTTATCTGATCTGGGAAAACTCGAGCTTTATGGCGAGATATCAAAGGAGGCAAACTCAATCAGCGTCATGACAAATATATTTGGAATGGACATTCTTGAAGCCATAAAGGAGGCATCCCGTTTCAGTCCGTCGAGAAAATTCTCCGAATTCCTGTCCGGCATTGGGACAACTGTGAATTCTGGTGGGAATCTGAAGGATTATCTCATAGGGAAGGCAAGACAGTACAACTCCGAACTGACCATAGGAATCAAGCGGAATGTCGAATCGATTGGTGTTCTGGCTGAAAGTTTCATAACTGTCGGCGTTGCCTTTCCGCTGATGCTTATGATAATCGTTGGCGTGATCGCCGTCCTCGCCCCGTCTCCGCCAGTGAACCTCATATTGTTTCTGGTGTTCATTGTGGTCCTGATCATACCGGCAATTACGGCTGTTTTTACAATATTCATCAGAAGCACCTTAAGGGAGGTTGAATTTTGAACAGCAACAGGACGCTCGTGATGTACGGTTCACTTGGGTTTGCCATTTTTCTCCTTATTCTCGGAATTATACTGAAAATACATTATTTCAATATCCTGACAAATCCAATAGCAGCTATCGCGATATTACTTATAGGCGCCCTTACGCCTTATGGATTCTACGAGTATTCACAGGGGCAGAGAATTATTGAGATGGAGAGGAGGCTGCCTGATCTCTTACGCGATATCGCAGAATACTCCAATTTTGGCCTGCCGGTCTCCCAGGCTCTCATCCGCGCAGGGAACAACGAATACGGACACCTGACGCCGCTTATAAAGAGCATAGCTGACAAGATCTCGGCTGGGACCCCGGTTGAGGAGGCCGTCTCTTCGTCAGAAGCTGAAATTCACTCCCAGGCAATCAAGCGGGCGTTTACAGTGCTAAGAAAGGCAACTGAGTCAGGGAATAATGTTTCGGAGGTGCTGAGGCTGATCTCAGAGTTTACAGGGGAAACAGAAGTGATCAGGGAAGGGAGAATCTCAGAAATGAAGAACTTTGTCCTGGTCATGTACGTAGCCTTTGCAGTTTTCTTTTTCGTAGTCCTAGCCATTGATCTTGCATTCCTCCCAAAGGTAGCCGAATCCAATTTCTCCCCTCTCGGATTCAATGCTCAGACTGTCAGTTCATCGACAATAGAGAGGATATTCAGTGGCGGGATCATCGTTCAGGGCGGAAGTACAGGCCTCATGTCTGGAATTCTCAAGGATGGGAGCTTCGGAACCGGTGCATTTTTCACCGGGTTAACACTGCTCGTGACTGTCGTAGCGCTTGGAATCTTCGGGGTGCTTTGATTGGAAATCCCAATGACTCTAGTGAGAATTGAAAGAAGCGACGAGGATCTCTCATTTCGGGAAATTGAGGCAGGAACCATTTATTCAAGGATTTTGCGCGATCCTCTTGACAATAAGATAACTTATGAATTGATAGAGCCACAGATTGCCCCAAAACTTGAAACCATTTACAGGAGTTATGTAAGGGATTTCATGAACGGTGGGAACAGGAAACCCTTTGATAATACTCCTGATCTGGATAAAGGAAAGCGCAAGAAGTCCGATTCTCCAGAATTACAATTTACCCCACTTGACATTGAGACTATAAGATATTACGTCCGGAGGGACACTTTAAAATACGGCAAAATCACTGGATTGCTTCTCGATCCAGACGTGGAGGACATTTCGTGTGAGGGTTCGAATAAGCACGTGTATGTCTTTACAAAGGAATTTGGGTACATACCTACAAATGTAGTCTACAAGGACGACGAGGACCTGAATTTTTTCATAAGGAAGATAATCCAGGATTCCGGCAAGAACATTTCAATTGCTGATCCCATAATAGACAGCACCTTGCCTGACGGTTCAAGGATACAGGCGTCCATAGGAAACTATGTCACGGCATCTGGACCGGCCTTCTCTATTAGGAAATTCAGGAAAGAGCCCTTTACTCCTCTCGATCTCATAAGGCTTGGCACAGCTTCAACGGAGATATTTGCTTACCTCTGGGTATGTATAGAATACGGGAGCAACATGATTGTTACGGGCGGTACTGCATCAGGAAAGACCGTGATGTTAAATTCGATCCTGCTGTTCATACCTCAGAACCTGAAAATAATAACAATCGAAGATACCCGCGAGCTGAGGTTGCCTCACGAAAATTGGCTTTCTCTTATCTCAAGAGAGGGAACAGGAAAGAACGACCCGGCAAGCGGAAAGCGAATAGGAGAAATTGACATGTTCGACCTTCTTACCGCGTCTCTCAGGCACAGGCCTAACTATATAGTCATAGGCGAGGTCAGAGGGAGGGAGGCATTCACCATCTTCCAGGCCATGTCCACAGGCAGGTATGGTCTTGCTACATTCCATGCCGACGACATTGGGACACTGATTCACAGGCTGGAAGCCAAACCTATCAATATACCCAGAAGCCTGATTGGGTCCCTCGATGCTGCAATTGTTATGGGAAACTTCGTATTCAAGGGGGAAACAAGGCGGAGAGTGAAAGCTATATCAGAGGTAATGGCGGTGGATTCCCACCACGGGGATACTACTGTGAATAACGTTTACTCCATAAATGCAGATGATACATTCAGGTCTTCCGGGTTCAGCTATATCCTGGAAAAGATTGGATCACGATACGGAATACCCGTCAGTGTCATGGAAAGGGATGTCCGGATAAGGAAGAATATACTTGAATCCATGATCCGCCAGAATAAGGTATCATACAAAGAGTTCACGAACATGATTTTCTCCTTCTATCATGACAGGGATGCTGTTATTGACGCTTTTCAGGCAGACAGGTGATTATAATCTCGGGCCCTCACTCGTGAGGCGTTTTACTATGAAGGGTGTGTAAATAGTCTGGAGTATTATTGAAATTATCACAACAAAGGAGACTCCGACATAAATAGGCTGCCCGTACTTTATCAGTATGGGAATATTTTCCTGAACCCCAAGGACGTATGGAATTGTGGACAATACCACGGAAACCACTCCCCTGGGGCCAACCAGCGACATGAAGAGCTTAACGCGGTTGTTTATTGGATTTTTTGAAAATTTCCGGTTTATCAGGGACAGGGATGAAAAGACCGCAGCCGGCCTGGAGACAAATATAACGCCAAGAGCAAGAGCAACGCCCATTGGCAGGTAATCTACAAGATTTGTCCGCGTAAGTATGCTACCGAGAAGCAGGAAGATTATGGACTGGAAGAGGAAGGAAAGATTTTCCTGGAATCCCGCTTCCCTGCTCCAGAATATGCTCTTGTCATTGAAGTTGCCCACAATTGCTCCTGTGGCTATAATCGCAGGGAAGGGAGTAATTCCCGAAGCCTCCATTATGGTGAATTCCAGTATTATTATGCCTAGCAGGAGCCCCACTATCAGGCTTTCAAAATTAAGGTACTTGTTGAGGTATATGACACTGAAACCAATCGCCACACCTATAAGAGCAGGGACAGTTATCTGCATCAGCAAAAATGCGATCGATCCCAGATAGATGCCGATGTGGCTTGAGAATGCGCTGAAAAGTTGGACATCGCTGGAAGCAGGAGCCACAAAGGCGAGTCCGATAGTGAAGAGGATAATTCCAAGGGGATCATTGAACAGGCTCTCTCCCACGAGGGTTCCGGATATGTTCTCATTGACGCTTATCCTCCTGAATATTGGTATCAGGCTGGCCGGGTCCGTTGGGGAAATTATAGCTCCAAAGACAAACCCTATTATAAGCGGAGCTCCAGTGAGTGCCGAGAAAAGAAGGGCTGCAATCACAGCAGTGATGGTGATTCCCAGCGTATCAAGTATGGCTATGGGAATAAGTTGCCTCCTGAGAACCCTGAAATCAATGTGGTGGCTTTCTGAATACAGTATTATAACGATGCCAAGGAGCCCAACACCTACGGTTCCAAACTCGGACATCAGGTAAATGGAGAAGCTGTTGCTTATTATCCCAAGCAACGGTCCGAACATAATTCCAAGAAGGATAAGGATTGGGATATAGGCAATGGTCAATTTTCTGGAAATCGGGATGGCGAATGCTGCCAGGATGAAAACGAAACTAACTTGATAATATTCATACGCAAACTGTGACACCATTCACTTTTTCTTCCCTTTATAGCATTGACTCCGGAGGCCTCCTCTTGTGCTCTGACATTCTTATCAGATCTGAAACTCTTTTCTCCCATTGATTAGACGGTTGGGTTTTCTGTTCCACTAATTTCTCCACTGCTGCATCTATTTCCTCATATTTCATGCCAAGTTCATCTTCATCCCGCTGCCCCTCCCAAAGGCCAGCACTTGGGGGCTTTGCAATGACACTTTCCGGGATGTCAAGTATCCTTGCCATTCTCCATACCTCCGTTTTTGTAAGATGAAGAATTGGCTCCAGGTCGCATCCTCCGTCGCCAAACTTTGTGTAATATCCGGTATAGTATTCGCTCTTGTTGGTTGTTCCCACCACGATGCCGTTGTGAAGGTTTGCATAATAGTACAGGACAGTCATCCTTGCTCTTGACTTTATGTTACCCAATGCCCTGCTGTCAGTAACATCCAGTGTGCTTGCGAAGGCCGTCACAATTCCATGAATATTTATGGTATTTATTGGAACACCTGTGGCTATTGAGATAGCTTCAACGTCGGCAGCATCATTACTGGGTGGTTTTCCGTCAGGCAGGAACAGCGCAAGGATTCTCTCGTGATCAATTGAAAGTGAGAGAAGCTTCAAAACAAGCGCACTGTCAACACCCCCACTGATGCCCACAACAACGAGTTTGCCGGATAAATTGGTTCGCAGGAATGTTCTAATTTTTTCAACCGCTTCGGCAAACTGTGTAGAATTCACAATGAAGCTAATCTCTGAAACTTAAATAAATATTTTTGATTATATATGTCAGCAGGCTCGGATGCACGTTCGGGTATACCGATTTTCATCTTTCACTCAGGAGGCTCTGGAATTCTGTCGCCCGCACTGTGTTCTCCATTATGAGGGTTGCAGTTATCGGCCCAACTCCACCGGGAACCGGGGTTATGGCCCTGACGTATCCGAAGAGCTCCTCATAATTTGTATCACCCCTTATGGTGTCCTTTACAGGATTTATGCCAACATCGACAACGATGCTGTTTTCGGTGACAAAACTCCTGTCGATGAAGTTCGGAACGCCCACTGCTGTCACGAGAACTTCGCTGTTTCGGGATAAGGATTTAATGTCTTTTGTTTTGGAATGGCATACAGTAACGGTATAATCTCTATTAAGAAGCATCATGGCAAGGGGCTTTCCGACAACTGGAGATCGATTTATTATAGATGCAGTTGTGCCGGCTGGGAGATTCATCCCCTTTAATATTTCCGTGACCGAGGCTGCTGTAGCAGGCGTAAGAAATTCATTCCTGAGGTTTATCATACCCTGGTTTGTTGGCGTCATGCCGTCAACATCCTTATAATATGGGATATTTTCGACTGCCTTGAAGAAATCCAGATGTTTTGGAAGAGGATTCTCTACCATTATCCCATTGACGTCGCCACGTCCTGCAACCTTGGCGATCTCCCTCTTAAGGTCATCATATGTGATGTTTTCATCAAGCATCTGGTGAGACACCCTGATACCTATTTTAGCGCCCCTGCGTATCTTTGCTCTGACATAGGTCTCCACGGCCTCATTTCTGCCTACCTGCACAAGGAAAAGGTGAGGCTCGATATCATGGCGCTTAAGTTCTTCCACCCGTGTTTTTAATGATGACATAATCCTATCTGCTATGGGCGCTCCATTCAAGATTTCCGTCATGATATCACCACTTAATTACAGTCTTGATTTCGCCCGCAGGCTTTTTGGTGAATATCTCCAGATCCTCAGGCTTGTAGGTCCCGGTGATAAGCTGAGAAAGAGTGTTACCATAGGCATATTTCCATTTCCTGAGGTATTCAAGGGCTTTTATGTAGTGTATTTTTGCAGCATCCACGGTTCCCGCAACTGTAATGTTCCGTTCTATGAAAAAGTCAATATCATTTCCGTTGAGCTGTGCAGGCGGAGCTCTGCCGTTCGTGCCAAACAGGATAAGGATGCCATTGTAATTCAGGGTTTTCAGGAATCTGAATATTGTTCCAGGGTCCCCGCTGGTGTCGATTAACAGATCGTTGCCAGTGATCAAATCGGCATCCTTGGAGTAATCAACAAAATTTATTCCGAATTTCTCACAAATCTCCATCTTCTTATCTTCTATCGGATGGCGGTTGGTCATGATAACGTCAAATCCATGCTCTCTTGCCATCATGGAGTAGAGAAAGGCCTCTGCACCGCTCCCTATCACCAGGCATCTCTTGCCTTCAAAGGTGGAATATTCATTGGCAAAAATTGCCCTCTTTGAGACGATATCAAACACTTCAAATCCCTTTACAACATTTTTCAGTGGTTCGGTTAAAACCGCAACGTCGCTCATTCCTTTGTCAGGGACTTTCACGATATAATCAAGGGAGTCATAGAAATACTCCCGCATGAAACCATCCATTCCTGTAATGCCTGCCTCATGCTTCTTTCCGTCCGAACAGTTGTCCTGTCTTCCTATCTTGCAGTTAACGCAATCTCCTGGCCTTCTCACAACCGGAACAACAAGGTCTCCAACTTTGAATTCTTCGCTCTCCGCATAAATCTCATCAATGATGCAAAGTGACTCATGCCCGATTATCAGCCTGTCAGAATTTTGTGGATTGTAAGCAAATGAAAGTCCTCCCGATACAATACCTCTATCAGTTCCGCACATTCCATTGAGAAGAACTCTCAGCTTAACATTGTGTTCTGGAAGCCTCTGAATCGGAAGCCTATCTATCTTGACTCCCCCGCTCGGGGCATTTGTATAGATCGATTTCGCATAGTCCATTTTTTGCCATCCTTAAATGGTATTAAAAGATGGCACTTTTTCATGATAAAAAATTAGATCTGATGGCCAAGCCTCATCTTCTTGGTATTGAGGTAAAATTCATCGTATGGAGTTGGCTCACTTATGATGGGGATTCTATCAGTGATCTTGATGTTGTATTTCTTGAGGAAATCCATCTTAAGCGGGTTGTTTGTCATCAGACGTATTGATTTTATCCCGAAGTACCTGATCACTTCAACTGCAAACGTGTAATCTCTCTTGTCAGCTGGAAGTCCAAGCATTAGATTTGCCTCTACGGTGTCGTAGCCCTGGTCCTGGAGGCTGTACGCTCTGATTTTGTCGAGAAGCCCGATCCCTCGTCCCTCCTGCCGGAGATATATGAGCATACCAAAATCCTGCTTACCCAGAAACTCCAGCGACTTCAGGAGCTGGTCCCTGCAATCACACCTTTTGGATCCCATGACATCGCCAGTAAGGCATTCAGAGTGGATCCTGACCGGTACGTTTTCCTTTGAATTCACGTCACCTCTTACGAGTACCGCGTTTTCAAGATTCTCATCATCAGAAAAAACATAAATCTCAAATTGACCGAAGATTGTCGGTAATTTAGCCCTGGAATAAAGTTCTAGCATATCCTTCGGCAAATAAATTGATTCGTGCTATTAAAATATTTATAAAAAGAATTTTCACAAAAATCTAATTAAATACGCACTCAATCAATAATGCTTCATTGGTGGTTGGCTTCCTGTTCACTAAGAACATATCCGGTACCCACCCTGAATATGAAAATTTCCCTGTCTCCGGAAGCGGCCGCTTCGAATCTGTTTTTCATTGCATAATATTCTTCAGGCTGTATTTCAAATCTCGGATAGATTTTTCCCGCTCCGATCTCAATCAGCTTTTCGTGGACTTCATCGACCTGGCAAACTGCAAGATTTCTGTATATTTTTCCGGGAAAGGGTTCTTCCGGGGAGACAGAGGAAGTAAGAACTATCCGCCTCTTGTCCTCTGCAAGAATCCTGAAATCACCAAGTTTCTTTACCTGGTTTACAAGCCCCGCGTAAATCAGTGAGGGATCGGGCAATTCTATAAAATCAAGCACCTTTTCCGCACTTTGGAAATTGGGCAGCTCATACTCCCCTGAAATCCTTATTCCGGCAGGAAGGATGACAGCAGAGCTCTCTGCGCTTTTCATGGGTCCACAGTAAAGGGTTAGCCTGTTAAGCGATCCATTCACGGAAATGTATTCTGTCTCTGCATCAATGCCTAGTTTAGCTCTTCTTATCTGGGGAGGGATATCAAAGACAAATTTTTCTGTTATTCCTGAATAATTCCTTATAATGTCTGCAGGTGAAGGAACGAGATTCTTCAACTCCCTCTCCCTGGATCCTGACTCACGGAGGGGATCAGAAAAGATCAATGCATCCTTCAGGTCTGAATCATTGCTTTCCGGGACGGGCCATTCCGAGTTTATGAACTCCAGGTTTTCTGCACCGTAGACCTCGGCATTGATCTGTGATTCCAGGTATCTTATCCTGTCCTTTTCCAGTCCCTTGACTGTGTTAGATTCTGAAAAGAATATGGCTTGCATTCCACCGCCTGAGCCAACATCCAAAATCGTTTCCCCGGAAATCCTTTGTGCCCTGTATCTTGCAACCGCCTCAGGCGTCGAATACCGTGCAGTATAGTCGTCAAGCCACAGGCGGTTGCTTCTTGAAAATTTTCCCCTGGTCCGTACCCTTGATCTTGCTATCTCGATAAGGAAGGTTATCTCACTTCCCCCAT